>NZ_KV809455.1:0-4614 GCF_001812565.1 Staphylococcus sp. HMSC059F04
TGATCTTACTGCTGTTTTTCTGAGATTTATGTCCTAGCCTCTTTAGTATTTATATATTCTATTCCCACTCGATGAAATGAGTGTTTTTCGTTAATTTATATTAACTTATAACAATTGATATTACAGTGTTTTCATAGCTTAATACTTCTCATCAATTAACATCACTTCATAATTAACGTATTCAATTACGTATTCACTGCCTGCAACGTGTGAAAAAAGTTTTATTATCGCATGTAATCATTTTGATATAGAAGTTTGTTAATAAAAAAATAACCACCCAGTAACTAGTATGAGTGGTTTAAATATGCAGTCAGCTTCTTACTGCTTTACGCAAGTAAGTCCTCTGCATAAACGGAATGGTTACCGTGAATAATTACATTATAACATAAAAAATAGGCAAGTACCGAAGTACCTACCCAGAAAAGGATCATTCACTTTTTTACTCTAACTGATTTCTCCCATAAGTCACCTAAAACCTGATTAGGTGGAGCGGAACCATTCCATGTTCTAATAGGCAAGTAATAACGTCGCCCCTCCCGTTCATATAATACCCTTGAATAATATTTATATAACTAATATATGCAATTTTACAAGGCTCAAAATTGAGTTCTGCCGTTAAATTCATAAACATTTAGTATGGAATTTTAGTTTCTCCTTTTGATGTTGTATGTTCTTTGGTGCGTTCTGGTTCAGGGAGAGTTGCTATTTGATAAAGAGCTTCTACTCCTAAAGTGTTCGACGTCGAACGATTTTGAAATTCGTTAGATACTTTTATAAATTTTCTTGCTTGTGAGTCGTTAAAATTTACTGACTTTAACCAATTTGAGCACTCACCATGCGCAAGGTCATTTTCTTTAACACGCTTTAATCTTCTGCTACTTCATAATTAGATTTACTAATTATACTGATTTTGTATTTCATGACTTCAAATTCATTTACCATTAACATACATAATTACGAAATAGTATTTTTCATTGCAACACAGGACATTTCTCAGAATTATAAAACTGGTATTAGTATTTCACAATACTTATCTTTTCCCTCTTCTTCCTTATAACGCTCTAATATAGGTTCATTTTTTACTCTCAAATTATTGTTATCTATAATGTTTGGTAAATTAGAATAGAAGTCTTTCACGTCTTTTGTTGTATGAGGAATTGCAAAAACTGCATATTTTCCTCCCATAAAACTTCTAGAATTTATAAAATCATTTATCTTTACATCTTCGTCTATTTTTAAAACTAAATCATATCTACATGATTCTTCTTCGACAATTTGCGGATCATCTAATGCTACACCTAATATTCCGTTAGTCTCAACATATCTCCAATAACTATTTTCTTTAATCCACTCTTTAAAATTCTTCATCATTTCATAATTCTTATTACTACCATACTTACCTTTATTTCTAACATAGATCACATTACAATCATCTAAAACTTCGATTTTATAGTTCATTTTAGCACCTCCAACAATAGGGTAACCCGAGCTAAAATTTATTACAATATATATTTTAAAATCATTTTATATAAATTAAAAACACCACATTTTAGTGGTGTTTTATAAGATATAAATGATTCAACTTTACTCTTTAATTAACAATCATTCTACATTTTCTAATGGTAAACTCATGCCTTTCCATCCCTCTAGAGCCCCAGCTAACTCGTATGCCTCAAATCCATTTTGATATAATTCCAATAATGCCTGCTTACCTAAAATAGTTCCACCAGTCCAATCATATACAACATAGACCTTATCTTTTGATAATTCATCTAAATGTTCATGTAAATCTTTTGCAGGTATTTCAATTGATCCTTTAATTTTATCTTTTTTAACTTTCTTAGGTGCATTTCTAACATCTATAACAGTATATTTATTTGTATCTGTTTCCATATCTTTAAGAACAACATGATGGTTAATATATAAGCTTAAAAAAGTTTCTAAAAATTCTGTTTTATGCATCTTCTCCATCCCTTTCAATATTATTTCGCAACTTATTCATTAAATGAAAAAACATTTCTTTTTCTTGTTCATCAAAGTCACTAAATACATTTGAAACAAAGTCATAGTTATATGGTAAAAACTCATTTAATTTTGAATAACCTAATTCAGTCATTTGTACATAACTAGTTCTCTTATCATTAGATGTATTCACTCTTCTAACTAAACCTTGTCTTTCTAATCCTTTAATAATACCAGTAATAGTTGATTTTTTATTACCTATTTTCTTGGATAATTCTGACGGCGATAGCGTTAAATTCTGTTCATATAATAACAACATCAATATTGAAAATTTAGCCTCTGTCAATCCATAATCCTCTATAAAACTATCATAATTATTTTTCATAAGTTTATAGGTTTTATTGATCTCAAGAAACAACATGACAGAAATAATATCTAAGTTAAAATATTTCTTTTTTAGCCATTCTAATTTTTTATAAGTTGGACTATCTATCAAATAAAATTCATTCAAGTGAATTCACTCCTAAAATATAGTTAGGCGCCTAACCACTTATAACTTAACATACCTTTTAGTATTTGAAAAGTATAAATACACTACATATAATAAAAACACCAAACCATAAAGGCTTGGCGCTTTCTTTACTCCTCAAATCTCCCTAAGTCATCAATATGGAAATCAGCATTTGGATATTACTTTTCCAATTGTTTTAAATCTCGCTCATTCTTCTCATCATCTTCACCAATATTATCAACAAACACTGGGGTTGCTACATTCACTTATCTAACATTTACAAGTCACAATACATGGGTGAATATTTTGGTCCTTTCTTAGATCAAGCAATAAAGGGCGTCGTATTTCCCTACTCACTTTTATACATGACTGAACGAATTGTTCATGCAGCTATCGTCACAAATTGTTACATCAGCTCATGCGCTAAAATACTTCAAAATTGTATTTCTCACTACGCAAATATATAAGTTAGACAAGCCACATTCAGTTTTTCAGAATTTAGAAAACGGATATTGTCGTTTTCTGAATAACTGTTCTGATATATCTACTAGTGCCGAAATTTCGGCTGTATTAACTAGCTCACATTTGAGCTGTGTATAAACCAACATCCTCACATTTGAGGGTATTAAGCTAAGTAGCTAATACGTCCACTTACGGACACATTTAACATCCCCACATTTGGGTTGATTATATACAAAAGGATACCCCTAATTTGGGGCACCCTTTATTCTAATATCAAACCATATACCTATTTTAAGGAACTGTTTACATGTGGACTTATAGGTACAGTTGATATTCTTATCGAATTATGAAATGTAGAGTTTTGACAAGTTAAAAAGACTACATCCAACGGATACAGTCATTTAAAGGATACTCAATTTTGAGTAGTAAATTTCAGTAGATGTGTTCATTATCTTTAAGAAAACTCTAAATGCAAATGATAAACGCTTACTTTTGTGTTTATAAAAAGTTTATACGTCATACTTACATTTATTTTTGATTTCTTTATTATTTCTATATAGTATCAAGATAAGAAGAAACTCGTTCACACTCGTTTCTTAAACCTAAAAATCGGAGGATAATATATGATTTTTATAAGCGCATGTTTAGTCGGCCAAAATGTTAGATATGACGGAGGAAATAAACTCAACAATAACTTAAAAAAATTGGTAGATAAAGGTATAGCAAAACCAATATGTCCTGAAATATTAGGCGGATTATCAACACCAAGAAATCCTGCAGAAATTGTAGGGGGAGACGGTTTCGATGTTTTAGAAAACAGAGCCAAAATCGTAGATAGTCAGGGAAACGACGTTACAAAAGAATATATAAACGGAGCAATGAAGGCATTAGATACTTGTCAAAAAATAAATTGCGAAACATTAATACTAAAATCCGACAGTCCAACTTGTAGCACGGAAAATATTTACACAGGTGAATTTAACGAAGAAAAAAGACGAGGAGTTGGAGTATTTTCAGCACTGCTAATAAAACATGGAATAAAAGTTTATAACGAAAAAAACTATAATATTTAAAAGTTTTATTCCAATTGCTTTATTGACGTTGAGCCTCCAAACCCTTAACAATTCCAAAATCGGTATAAATGAGTGATTTATTTTTGTGAATACTTCTTAAAAAATCCAATAATCCAAATAATCAAAAGTACGGTTAAAACACCAAAAGCAAGCCCATCTAAAATTTTAAAAGTATTAGTATTGGTAATTGCCATTCTCCTTTTATTTTTTTAGTTCAATCCCTTTTTAATAAACTTAAGAATATAAGAGATAATAGCGCAAAAAATGATAAGAAACAACAAAGTAAGTCCTATATACAAACTACTTTCGTTCCACTTAACTCCTATCTCTACAATTCCATTACTTTCGAACTTTAAATATAAATTAAAGGCTATTAATAATAAAATACTAATACTTGAAATAATACCCGCAAAATCAAATAATAGCTTAGCATGAGGGTATTTAACATTTTTGTTTAACATATTCTCACTCCTTTTAAATTATAATTTATTAATTAATTTAAATACTAACAAAATAACTCCTCAATTAAAATCAAAAAAATGCCCATCTGAATATTATCAGATAGGCTCTATTTAATCCTCTAACGGTATATCATCAACAATCATT
>NZ_KV809456.1:0-29036 GCF_001812565.1 Staphylococcus sp. HMSC059F04
ACTTTGGTACACCAACAACAGCGGATGACGTAACTAAAGCAGTGACAGTACCAAATTATCCAAGCGATAAACCAGCACCAAAAGTAACTGTAGATAATCCAAGTACATTGCCAAACGGTAAAACACCAGGTACTGTATATGTACCAGTAACAGTGACATATCCAGATGGATCAAAAGATCATGTAACAGTTTCTGTAACTACTAGACCAAATAAACCATCTGAATCAGTACAACCAGTTCAACCAAGTGAACCAGTTCAACCAGCTAAAGACGCAACACCTTTAGTCGATGGAAATCATGTAACGGTTGATACGCAAAATCATGCAAAAACAGCTACTAACCAATCAACTCTAGATAATAAACATCAAGCACCAGCTAAAGCTTCTGAACAGAAATCTTTACCTGATACAGGTCAAAAAGAAACTACAAATACAACATTATTCGCTGGCTTGTTCGCAGCATTAGCTACAGCTATGTTTGTATCTAGAAAACGTCGTAAAGACAACAAATAATAGTCAGTATATTAGTATTTAATGTTTAATATAATGACATTAAATTGGCCTAGCGAGGAGACAAATTATTCCTCGTTAGGCCTTTTTTAATACAAAATTTTATACTTATAGTAGACTACTCATATAATTCTTCTATAGGAATCAACCGTCCTTCGCTATCTCTATGTAATCCCATACGTTCTAATATATCTTCTTCAGAGTCGATATTAGTCATATTAATCTTATAGTCTTCTTTTAATTTCTTTTGGTTTAAGAAAAACAATACTGCAAGTAAAATATTTGTAAATATTAATAAATTTTTCATTGCAATAGCTCCTGTTAGATAATTTATTTTACTTTCATAGAAAGAAATCCATTAATTGTCGGATAAAAAGTGATATCATTTGAAGGTAATGTCATATTTTTGTTGTAAGCATATCTAATATTTAATGGTTTATAGTTATCATATATAACGAATACATTATAAATGCCTTTGCTAAGGTCATTTAGAATTGTTTCAGGTAGTTTAATTGTTAACAAGTCGTGGTTGATTGAATAATCTGATAAAAATATAGAATGCATAAAATTTGATCGACTTGCTAATTGAATGCCACTAATTGAAAGTTCAGATAAATTATGGATTGCTAATTGTAAATAGACAGACTTTTGAACTTGTTGTAAATTTTTAGTTGTTGCAAGTGGGTCTCTCACTTCAAAACGATAATCGTCTACGCTTATTAGCGAATAATGTTGTTGATTGGGCTTAGTTAGAAGTTTAGCACCGCTATTGTACCAAGCAAAAAAGGCGTTAAATTTATCAACATCGTCGTGATAAATTGCATTTATTACATCATCATATTTATGAGCAACGTTTGGTATAATATAATCACGTATATATGGATGTGTGCATATTTTTTTAATAATATCAAACACGCTAATTTTTTGCGTGAAATTTAAATTAATAAACACTTTTGAATTACAATTATTGAATAAATCATATTCAACAATGCGTAATAAAAATTTATCTCTAATTTTTTTATCTGAGATGTTTAAAGCAGACTTAAATATGATGTAATCACTTTCTCTTTTTGTTAAAAAATCTGATTTTTTAACGATAGAAACATTATCTGTTGAACGATTTAAATAGTTAGCTACGATAGGCGTCGTTGTAACATGATGTGCATTCACAAAGGCAGTCATAAAGAATAATTTGTCCTCACCAAAATGTAAGTTCAGAGGAAATTGAATGTTATTTTCAATAATCAACGATCTTTTAATAAATTTGCCACTGGGTCCCATATAATAATAAAGATAGGGAATATCGCTGCCTGGTTTATCTATATATTCATCGATCGTCATAAATTTGGCATGAACGGTTGTATTACCATCTTTATATTTTATTACTTTCGCAATAATCAGATCGGTATCGTAAATAACATATTTGTTGGCTATCTTTTCTAAAATATTTAAATCTAACCAATCGTCACCATCGAGGAAGTAAATATAGTGGCCATGACTTAATTGAATGCCTAGATTGCGCGGTGCGGATGGGCCGCCACTGTTAAGTTCTAACTGATGAATTGTAAGATTATTTGCATTAAATGTCTGTAGTTTATTAAAAGTATCATCAGTCGATTTATCATCGATGACTATTATTTCATATAAATCGTTATTTAACGTTTGGTTTATTACAGAATTCAATGTTTTTTCAATAGTTTTATCATTATTAAAGGTAGTCACTATTATAGAAAAAAATGGTTTATTCATAAAAACGGTCCTCAATATATTAATTATAATATTTTGTTTCCCATTACATTATAACTTGTTAATTGATATAATGTAATTAGAATTCTGAAATTTACAATATTTTAACAATCATATGAGAATATAACTGATATTATAAAGCTTATTAGAGCTTAGCTATAAGGTAATTGGAGGGAAATGAGTTGCATAAAATAACACAAGAAGGTACGGTTTTACATATATTATTTGATAGACCGGACAAAGTGATTCACCGAATTTTTGTAAAAAATGAATTTGATTCTATTGAATATGATAATGCAAGTGGCAGTAATCACTTTAAAATCAATTTGTTAGAAGTTGCTGAACATTTTAAATCACAAGATGATCCTAAAATCTATATTATTGTGGAAGAATCTACTGATATTTTAACTACACAAAGAACTTTAAAGGTTTTCAACGAAGATTTTGAAGTGGAAAATTTAAGTGCTGTTGTTGAAAATAATTGCATCATTTATCCATACATTACTAAAAATGGCTTTTTACATTTATCAATGAGTGACTATGTGCCAAGTAAAATATATTTTTCTCGCAGACATATTGATTCCTTGAAAATGAATAATCGTCAAGCACAAATTGATGGACAGTTTGCGATTATAAACTCACATTTAACTACAACACATTTATTAATAAAAACGAGATTTACGGATAGAGAAAAAAGGATAGCCATTGTACCTCAATTAAATGGCAATAACAAGAATGCAGCAACATATGATTTTTCAGTAGATATTTATGATGAACTGATAGAATTCATGCAGTATCCATATGATAGTGGTGATATCATAGATATTTTTTTAGAAATACAAGTTCAAGAAGTATTAGAGCCGATTAAATATAAATTAGGAAATCCACGCATTTTAGCCGAGCGTTTTTTAAAAGGTGAAATCATAACGGAATACAATAATGAAATCATTTCAATTACACCATATTTCACAATGAAAGGGCGCAATCTTTCATTCAGAATTAACCGTTATAGTATCGAGAGTTATTTACAATATATAAACAATATTAAAAAAACCAACATACACCATATACTTAAGAAAGAACAAGAAAAGATTTGGGTGATTGGTGAAAAATCATATAAAGCGCAGGATAATGGGTATCATTTCTTTAAATATATGCGTACACATTATCCGGAACGACCTGTGTACTATGTTATTGAAGAAAGCTCAAAGGAAGCCGAACATGTGCTGCCTTTAGGTAATGTCATATTTTATAAGACACCAGAACATTTTGATATTATGCTTCAAGCAGACTATATTTGTTCGACACATCATCCAGAGCTACTATATCCAACAAACAGTCAAATATACACACGAAAAATCAAAGCAATAAAGGTGTTTTTGCAACACGGCGTTTTAGGAACAAAAAATTTATCACAAATTAATGGAAATCAATTAAAAGATTTTAATGTCGACCTCTTTGTAACAAGCTCGGAACGTGAAAAAGAAATTGTTGTCAGAGATTTGAAGTTTGATAATAATCAAGTTGTTGTGACAGGTTTAGCCAGATTTGATGAGTTATTTAATCCTGATAATCAGGTGAAGAATCAGCTGCTTATTATTCCTACATGGCGTGACTGGTTAATCAATAGTGAACAACTTATTGAGTCGGATTATTTGAGTAGAATCAATGCATTACTCTATAGTTCTAAAATCAAAGAGGTTGTTGACCAAGGTATAGAAGTTATTTTCTGTTTGCATCCTAACATGCAACCATTTATTGATTTATTTGATGTGCCTCCGTATGTCACATGCATTAGACAGGGTGACGTAGATGTTCAACAATTGATTAAAGAAAGTAAATTAATGATTACGGATTATTCAAGTGTCGCTTTTGATTTTAGTTTCTTGTATAAACCTGTGATATATTATCAATTTGATAAAGAAAGATTTCTAGGTAAAGATGGTTCGCATATTGATATTGAGCAGGAATTACCTGGTGTGATAGTTAATTCACTAGCATCATTAGAACAAAAACTTAGTCATTATGTTAATCATAATTTTGAGGTTGAAGATGAGATTAAAGCAAGGGCGAATCAATTTATAAAGTATCGTGATCAGCATAATAGCTGTAGAATTTATAAAGCAATCAGCCATTTTAAAGCACAGTATACTTTGAAAAATAAAGTTAAATATGATATTGTTTCACAGCATCTATTTAAACGGTTTAGAAAAAATAAATACTATTTCAAAACAATGGATAAGTATAATTCTGTAGTATCAAAAGTATTACCAACTAAAAAAGATTTAATTGTGTTTGAAAGTAATGTCGGAAAAACGGTTGGAGATAGTCCGAAAGTAATTTATGATACATTAAAGCAGTATCATCATCATTATGATATCGTGTGGGTGACAAATCAGGATTATCCTTTCAATGATCCACATGTGACAACTGTGGAAAGATTATCACCTGAATACTTCCATTATCTTTCTCGAGCAAAATATTGGATTAATAATCAAAATTTTCCATACTATCTTGCTAAGCCAAAAGACACCATCTATATTCAAACATGGCATGGAACACCTTTGAAAAAAATGTTAAACGATGTTGATACATTTGAAGGTAGAGATGAGGGTTATAAAGATCGAGTAAATCAGGCCATTAAAAATTGGGACTATCTTATTTCACCTAGCCCATATGCAAGTAAATGTTTTAAATCAGCTTTCAACTTTAAGAAAGAAATATTAGAAATAGGCTATCCTAGAAATGATATTTTTTACAGCAATAATGAAGCCCAACTAGAAGTAAAGAAAAAGATGATTAAACAAAAACTAGGCATTAAAGATCAGCGTAAAGTTATTTTATATGCACCAACATTTAGAGACGATGATATTAATAAAGCTAAAAAACACATCATTAAATTACACATGGATTTACAAA
The DNA here is from genome assembly GCF_001812565.1 of Staphylococcus sp. HMSC059F04. Taxonomy (NCBI): domain Bacteria; kingdom Bacillati; phylum Bacillota; class Bacilli; order Caryophanales; family Staphylococcaceae; genus Staphylococcus; species Staphylococcus sp. HMSC059F04. The sequence continues at coordinate 5,175 of NZ_KV809456.1, forward strand.
AAATGAAAGAAAATTTCGAGGAAGAGTACATTCTTATATTACGACCTCATATTATCATTAGTAATGCATTACATTTAGACGCATCATTAGATGAATTCGTAATTAATGCTAGTGCATATGATGATATTAGTGATTTATATTTAATCACAGATATTTGTATTACCGATTATTCTTCGGTTATGTTTGACTTTGCTAACACTAAAAAACCGATGTTATTCTTTACCTATGATTTGGATTATTATAAAAATCAATTAAGAGGTTTTTATTTTGATTTTGAACAAACTGCACCAGGACCACTGGTACGTACTAATGATGAATTAATTGATGCAATCAAACGAATAGAAACTGTTCGAGAACATTATGGTGAGAAGTATGATGCGTTTTATGAGCGATTTTGTCGATTTGAAACTGGTCATGCTGCCGAAGCAATTGTCAAAAGATTTTTCTTAAATTAAATCACGGTGTTACTCTTGAATCAATGATATCACTTAGCCATTAACAAAAAAGACAAATATTAAGACAATAAAAAAACTGAGCCAAGCAATAGTTGTGTAAACAACCTTGTTTGGCTCATTATTTATGAATGAAACAATTCTGACAAACAATGCGATGATTATCAGGATTTATTTTTATGATTTACGATATTTTAAGCGAGCAAAAGCATCGTGCTGATGGATAGACTCTTCGTTACGACATTCAATATCAAAACCATCTATCCACTCGAAATCAACAAGGTCAGCAGCAATTAAGCGAATCAAATCTTCGACAAAGCGTGGATTTTCATATGCGCGTTCAGTCACACGTTTTTCATCTGGACGTTTTAAAATAGGGTATAGGATCGAACTTGCATTCGCTTCCATGGCGTCCAAGATTTTCTCCTTGTAATCATCTACAATTTGTTCGTCTTTATCTAAGTATGCTTTAACAGTAACAATTCCGCGCTGATTATGTGCAGAGTATTCACTAATTTCTTTAGAACATGGACATAGTGTAGTTACTGTTGCTTCTATCGTAAGCTCTTTACGGGTAATATTATTGCCTTCAATTGCCAGGCCATATGTGACATCTGCATTACCTACTGCTTTAATGTTTGTTACTGGACTATAGCGATCAAAGAACCATTTTCCTTTAACATCGACACCAGCTGAATTTTGTTTCATATTTTCTTGTAGTGTCCGTAATACTTGATACAATGTGCTGTAGTCCAATTCTAGGCCATTACTGTAATGCTTTTCAACGCTTTCTAAGATTCTACTCATATTAATTCCTTTTTCATTTTGTGTTAAGCTAGTCGAAAAACTAAATGTCCCGGCTGTTTGATATTGATTAATACGAACAGGGTACACAAGGTTTTTTATACCAACTTCTTCAATTTCAAAAAGGAAATTTTTATGTGTGCTTTGTAAGTCTGTCATGTCTTGTTTCGTCGTTGGTTTTGTACCTTCGACAGGATCAACTGAGCCAAAGTGTTTCCAACGACCTTCTCGTGTTGATAAATCAAATTCAGTCATATTTCAAACTCCCCTTATGCTTTAAAATGATAAGTCCAGAATGGTTCTACTTCTAAGAAACTTTGCGTTTCACCATCAATTTCAGGACTTGCTAATTGTTTTAAAAACGGACCTGTTTGTGATGCATGAGCTTCAAATGCTTTTAATTTAAGTTCTTTATATTTTGAAATATCATTTAAAATATCTGGTTCTCCTAAATGTTCGATTGCATCATTACTAAATGCAACTAATTGTAAACGAGGGCGCTGTGCAGCGGGCATACGTTTTACAGTTCTAATCACAGCGTCTGCAGTAGCTTCATGGTCAGGATGTACTGAGTAATTAGGATAAAAAGAAATAATGACAGAAGGATGTGTTTCGTCAATTAATCCTTGTATCATTGCATCCATTTGCGCATGAGGTTCAAATTCTACTGTTTTATCTCGTAAACCCATTTTTCTCAAATTTGTAATTCCTAAAATATTTGCGACGTTGTCAAGTTCTTGCTCTCTAATATCTGGTAAGGATTCTCTTGTTGCAAATGGTGGATTACCTAAATTACGTCCCATTTGTCCTAATGTAAGGCAAGCATATGTTACAGGTACTCCTGCCTCAATATAACTTGCTATCGTCCCAGCAGATGAGAAGGTTTCATCATCTGGATGTGGAAATATAACGAGTACATGTCTTTCATCATTCATGACTGTACCTCCTCTATAATGTGAATGGCTTATCACTGATTTCAATAGTGGCAGCCAATTGTCCTTCATAATTAAATCCAGCAATTAAAAATTCATTATTATTGTTGACTTCGAAGTGTGTGAGTCCTTGTACATAGACCCAGCCACCATCACGAAGTTTGAGACCAACGCGGTAAGGATCTTTGCCTCCGCCTTTAAGTTGTGCGTGTTCATATGTGACTTGTATATTTCTTAAAAACGTCCCCGCATTAAAAACACGTTGGTCGAAATGGTTTGCATACGCACCATTTGTTGTTTCAACGTGTAAATAAACAGGTTTATTTTCGTATGATGTGAGTCTTTTTTGTACTTCTATTTCATTAATTGGTTCCAACACATTCACTCCTTGTGCCATACAACATGTTTATCATTCTATTTTACTAAAAAGAACAGCGTAATTGTATATCTCTGCTCAATTTATTTAAAAAAGTAACAATAACGTTGTCATTATACATATAGACTATGCGAATACTTCAGTTAAAAGTTAATTGTTAGAGAAAAATCTAGTCGTTTAAAAAAAGATGAGACGGGTAAACTGCTAACTAGAAATAGAAAAACAAATAATGATTTATATAACATTAATGTTGAAAGGATGTTTGCATTGGAATTACAATTAGCAATCGATTTATTAAACAAAGAAGAAGCAGCAGAATTAGCTAAAAAAGTTGAGGAATATGTAGATATCGTAGAAATAGGTACGCCTATTGTTATCAATGAAGGGTTACCAGCCGTTGAACATTTAAATAAAAATATAAATAATGCAAAAGTATTAGCAGATCTTAAAATAATGGATGCAGCAGATTATGAAGTAAGCCAAGCGATTAAATTTGGCGCAGACGTTGTAACTATTTTAGGTGTTGCTGAAGATGCTTCAATTAAAGCAGCAGTTGAAGAAGCGCATAAACATGATAAACAACTATTAGTAGATATGATTGCTGTTCAAGATTTAGAAAAACGTGCGCAAGAATTAGATGATATGGGTGCTGACTATATTGCAGTGCACACAGGTTATGACTTACAAGCTGAGGGACAATCGCCATTAGATAGCTTACGTAAAGTTAAATCTGTAATTAAAAATTCTAAAGTCGCCGTTGCTGGTGGTATTAAACCAGATACGATAAAAGAAATCGTTGCTGAAAATCCGGACTTAGTTATTGTAGGTGGCGGTATTGCTAACGCTGAAGATCCTGTAGAAGCGGCTAAACAATGTCGTGATGCGATTGAAGGTAAATAATATGTCTCAATTTACAAATTACCGTCTTATTCTTGAAGAGCTAGAGCGTACGTTATCACATGTTCAAGATGAACAATACGACCGTTTTGCGAATGATGTAAATGGTGCGCAAAGTATATTCACTGCAGGTAAAGGGCGTTCGGGCTTTATTGCGAATAGCTTTGCGATGCGTCTAAATCAATTAGGTAAAGATGCGTACGTCGTAGGGGAATCAACAACGCCGTCTATCAAAGAACATGATTTATTTGTAATCTTGTCTGGTTCAGGCTCAACAGCGCATTTACGTTTGTTAGCTGAAAAAGCCCAAACAGTAGGTGCTAAAGTCGTATTATTAACAACAAATCCTGATTCTCCAATTGGGGAGTTAGCAGAAACGGTGATTGAATTACCTGCTGGAACTAAATATAACGCAGAAGGTTCAGAACAACCTTTAGGCAGTTTATTTGAACAAGCTGCACTCCTGTTTTTAGATAGTGTGGTACTTGGACTCATGGATACGTTTAATATTGATGAAGAAACAATGCAAAATAATCATGCTAATTTAGAATAAAAAAAATATATATAATATATTCATTAGCCCGTTGAAATAGTAAATTTCGATGGGCTTTATTAATTAAATGATGTGCTTAAAAGTCTTATTTTACATAAATGAGTTACTAGTAAAAAGAGCAGTAACCACGTTGGTTTTTAGCGAAATAGATACAAAATGCCATTCTAATCGAAATAAATAAATATTAATAAAAGTGAATACATATAGATTATACAAAATATTGCATATGATTGGATAAATATATAGCGGGTATAGTTAGATGACATATTATATTTTATATAACACCGGATTTATGTTGAAAAAACAATATAAATTTTTGACAACTTTTATTGCCTTTAAAGTGAGTATTCGCTAGATTGACAACATTTTTCAAAATCCTTAAGTCATTGATATTAATGGAGATATAAGCATTATTAAAACGAGTGGGAATATGCCGGAATCCCTATGTTTAACTATGCGATAGTGAATATTTAAAGTCAAAATGTAGCGGGCAATAATTCAACGCAATTTACTATAACACGATAAAGCATTAAAAATTTATATAAATATAATTAAAAATTCTGTAAAATGAATAAACTTGAATTTTAAAAATTAATTTTTCTTTAATCGATTTGACATTATAAATTAATAACGTATAATTATGTAACATATTACAAGGGAGTGTATCATTCATGGATTTCGAAAAAGAAAATATTAACATGGTAAACGCTCAAAAAGCCAAAAAAACTGTTATCGCAACAGGAATTGGTAATGCCATGGAATGGTTTGATTTTGGGGTTTATGCCTACACAACTGCATACATAGGTGCAAACTTCTTTTCTCCAGTTGAAAACGATCAAATTCGACTAATTCTTACTTTCGCTGCGTTAGCGATTGCTTTCTTATTACGACCAATTGGGGGAATTGTTTTTGGCGTTATAGGGGATAAATATGGTCGGAAAGTCGTATTAACAACGACAATTATTTTAATGGCGTTTTCAACGTTAACGATTGGTTTGTTACCCAATTACGATACTATAGGAATTTGGGCACCAATACTATTACTACTTGCTAGAGTGTTGCAAGGGTTCTCTACAGGAGGAGAATATGCTGGTGCAATGACATACGTAGCAGAGTCTTCTCCGGATAAAAGCCGTAATCGTTTAGGCTGTGGTTTGGAAATTGGGACATTATCAGGTTATATAGCAGCTTCAATTATGATTGCCATTTTAAGTTATTTATTAACGGCAGAACAAATGCAATCATGGGGCTGGAGAATACCGTTTATTCTAGGTTTATTCCTTGGTTTATTTGGATTATATTTACGTCGTCGCTTAGAAGAATCACCTATTTTCGAAAATGATATTGAAACGGCGCCACAACGAGATAATATTGGTTTTTTAACTATTATTCGTTACTATTACAAGGATATTTTAGTCTGTTTTGTAGCGGTTGTATTTTTTAACGTAACAAATTATACAGTCACTGCATATTTACCGACTTACTTAGAACAAATAGTGAAATTGGATGCGACAACAACAAGTGTGCTGATTACTTGTGTGATGGCTATTATGATTCCATTAGCACTTATGTTCGGTAGAATTGCAGATAAAATTGGTGAGAAAAAAGTGTTCTTAATAGGTACGGGTGGTTTAACACTATTAAGTATCGTTGCTTTTAGCTTATTGAATACTCGCTCATTACCACTGATTATTGTTGGTGTACTAGTATTAGGGTTCTTCTTATCAACATATGAGGCGACAATGCCTGGATCGTTGCCAACAATGTTCTATACGCATATTAGATATCGAACATTGTCTGTAACCTTTAACTTATCAGTGTCATTATTTGGTGGTACAACACCACTTATAGCTGCTTGGTTAGTAAACTACACAAACAATATTTTAGCACCTGCATATTATTTAACTGCGATAAGCGTCATTGGTTTTGTTGTCATTTCATTACTGCATTTTAGTATGGCTGGAAAATCATTGAAAGGTTCTTATCCTAATGTCGATAGTGAAGAAGACCGTAGATACTTCGAAGAGCATCCTAAAGAGGCATTATGGTGGGTACAAGAACGTAAAGAAAAAGAAGACTTTTAGTATGACAATTAGACGTGCATGTCAATTTATGATGAATTGGCACGCACGTTATTTGTTTTTGTCGCTAAATTTGAATAAAAGGCGACGTCATTTTGTCAATCTTATGAACAGACTAGGTTATCGTGTTAACACGTTTTATAATATGGATAACTTATATGATAAAGGTGATTAATATGATAACGAAAGAAACAATTGTTGCAGAAGTAGTGACTGATTATCCAAAAGCAGCAGATGTTTTTAAGCATGCAGGCATAGATTTTTGTTGCGGTGGTGCTATTTCAATCGAACAAGCAAGCCAAAAGAGTAAATTATCGTTAGAAGCGTTGTTATCACAGCTTCAACAACTCGAAAGACAAAGTGAGCCAGGTGGCGGTTTAAATCCTAAATATTTAAGCGTGACCTCATTGATTCAGTATATTCAAGCTGCGTATCATGAACCACTAAAGGAAGAATTAAAACAACTAACGCCATATATAACAAAAGTAGCTAAAGTACATGGGCCGCAACACGATTATCTCATTGAGTTAAAAGCGTTATATACCCAATATAAAGACAACATGATTGCACACATGGCACAAGAAGATGATCATGATTTTCCTAAAATGATTGCTTTTTCAAATGGGCAAGATGTTGCAGAAATAGAACAAATTATTCTAGATTTGAAGACAGATCATGATGAGGTTGGTCAAATACTGAAGAAAATGAATCAGCTAACAAATGATTATACAATTCCAAATGAAGCATGCAATACATGGCGCCTCGTTTATCAACGCCTCCAAGCAATTGAAAAAGCAACATATCAACATGTGCATCTTGAAAATCATGTATTGTTTAATAAATTACATGCATAACAACAAACAAGCACTGATATTCGCCAAAGGGGACAACTTTGGAATGAATTCAGTGCTTGTTTGACTTTAATAAGGTGAATTTAGGAATACTATTTGACGTTTGTTACATGATAGGGGGTCAGTAACATCGTACTTTTTTAAGGGTGGATCCATGACGAAATAACATGGAGGCCAATGAGGTTAATAACTTAATTTCATGTTATCAACATCATTTTCTAGTAGAGAGAGCAATTTATAGATTTCGTTTTTATTAAACGTTTCATCGAATTTTACCGTAATTGTCTTGAAGGTTCGCGTAATGATTTCGTAGATAGGGACACCGTTTTCTATATTTTGCTTGTGAATAATCATGTTGACTTGCTCCTCCTTTATCTCTCTACACTTCATATCTTACTGAATTTTTAATTCAAAATCATGAGCCCCAAGTACCAACTTTTAATACGACGTACTACGTATAATCTTCTACGACTAAATACTTAGAATACGCAATGTTATCAGTGATTATGCTTCACCTTTAAATAGTTTGACAAAACGTTCAGGACTATCTTGGCCTAGACAAATATCCAATAGTTCGTGTGATTCTTGTTGCTCTTCTTCACTTCTAGGGAACATTTGATTTTCGTATTCTTTGATTACTTCGTCGAAATGATTGTAATTTTTAGCGATGCCTTCTGCTAATTCTGCACCATCTAGCATAGCTAAGTTAGCGCCTTCACCAGATGGCGCCATTAAATGTGCAGCGTCACCAATTAAAGTGATGCCTGACTTAGGTTCCCAGCGATGTTTGTCAGGTAAAGCATTGATTTTTCTAGCTAAGATATTTGAATCTGACTCAGTTAATAATGCAGTAATTTCTGGTGCCCAGCCTTTAAATTCAGCTAAAATCGTTTTGATCGTTTCTGTTTTATTAGAAAAATCTATGCGATTAATCCAATCTAAATCGCGGTTCATTTCTATATAAGTGTGAATAATATTATTTGCTTCGCGATGAGCTACAAAACCTTTTCCAGGAGAAAGGGCATACATCGCTCCTTCACCAACAATTTCAGCTGTTTTAGGATGTTTGTTATCAACATCGTGTAAATAAGTTTCAATAAAGGTTGTACCTACATAATTCGGTGTAATATCTGTTAATAATTTGCGTACTTTTGACCATGCACCATCTGCGCCAATTAATTTTGTAGTGTTTATAAAACTTTCATCTCTAAATACGACTTTATATTCTCCGTGTTGAATTTCTTCTATATGATCTACTTTTTTATTCCATTCAATTGTTTCTTCTGGAAGTGAGTGAATTAAAATTTGACGTAAGTCACCACGTAATACTTCAGGACGTCCATTTTCTTCATTAGCAGGCACCTCTAGAAGTAATTCTCCGTTGGTATCTACAATTCTTGCTGCATCGGCACCTTCATGAATAATCGAATGAAATTCATCCATTAAATTAGCCTTTTCTAAAGCAACCTGACCATTATATTCATGAATATCTAATTGACCACCTTGTGTACGAGCATTCGGCGATGCATCTGCCTCATAGATTTTTGAAGGTATGCCATTCACATATAACACACGGGCAAGCGTTAAACCACCGATACCGCCACCAATAATTGAAATAGGTTCTTTTACTTTATTCATCATAAAACTCCTTTAAAACTCAATAATTAAATGCATTCTTACTTTACGCAAAAAACAGTTAGTTTAAACATAAAATAATAAATGTGATATAGTTTTTCCTATTCGTCGATGATTTTGATCGTTTATATTACTAAAATATTAGAAAGTAAAATAGACGAAGTAGAAATAGTTACTGTAACTTATAGGGGCTAAAATGAACAAGTTGATATTTTAATACTATATAAAAAAGCTTTTAACTATTCCCGTTTGCTTTTGTTAAAGCCAAGAGAATAATTAAAAGCTTCATGTTAAAAAACTATACTTCTGTTACTTCTACGTCGATATGTTCAACACGATTAAATGCACCATGATCAACCGGTCCAACAAACGCATTCATTTTCCAGCCATTTTTAATTGCAGATGCCACAAAACCTTTAGCGGCAATAACAGCTTCTTTTGGTGATTTGCCATTAGCTAAATAAGCTGTTGTTGCTGCTGCAAATGTACAACCAGCACCATGATTGTAACTTTGTTGGAACATATCTGTTGTTAATTGATAGTAATTTGTGCCATCAAAGTATAAATCATAAGATTTATCTTGATCTAGTGCTTTACCACCTTTAATGATGACATGTTGTGCACCTTGATCATGAATGATTTTAGCTGCTTGTTTCATGTCTGCGATTGAAGTTAATTTACCTAAACCTGAAAGTTGTCCTGCTTCAAATAAATTAGGTGTCACTACGGTTGCTTTAGGTAATAAATATTTAATCATCGCATCAGTATTTCCTGGGTTAAGTACTTCACCTTCGCCTTTACAAACCATTACTGGGTCTACTACGAAGTATTTTGCACCCGATTGTTCAAAGGCCTCGCCGGCCTCGCCAGCACGTTGAATAATTTCTTGTGTACCCAACATACCTGTTTTAATGGCATCTGGACCAATTGAAATTGCAGTTTCAAGTTGTTTTTCGAGTAACTCCATTGGTAATGGTGTCACATCGTGAGACCACGTATCTTTGTCCATGGTAACGACAGCAGTCAATGCCACCATGCCATAAGTGTCTAATTCTTGGAATGTTTTTAGGTCTGCTTGCATTCCTGCGCCAGCACTGGTGTCAGAACCGGCAATTGTTAAAACTTTTTTTAAAGCCATTTAAGTTCACTCCCAATTATTTTCTAATACGTTTTTATCATATCATGTTTTAACGGTTAAGAAATAGCAGGGACACTTACATAGGTTGCTAGTCTTTAGTGTTTTTTAGCGGTGTAAATTGAATTTCTTGTTTCAATGGGAAAAACATCATCTCTTTTTGTGTCAGTATTTCTTCAGTTAATGTAAGCGAAAAAATTTGATTCGTTGAATATGGCTTGATGTAAAATGTTAATGTTTCACTGTCCATGACTAGTTGATACTGAGTATAGTGAGGTATGCCACCATCTAATACAGCACCTTTTGGAATACTCACACTATCCAGCAGCTTAAAGCAGTTGTTAAGATTTTGGCTTTCGTCAGTGGCACTGTGTAACTGTTGTCGAAGATAGCTTGCTCTAACAAAACGCTCGGTCGAAGTATAGCCTCCAGGCAAACCATTTGTACCTGCTTCGATGCCCATAGGACGAGTAAGTATTTTTCCTACAATAGGATAAGCAGTTTTCGTTGGTGACAGAAACGCGTAATTGCGTAAGTTTTCTATATGCCATTCTACGCTTGGTGCATTGGTAAGGACGTTTACATGATTATCTTTGATAATGACCCTACCATTACGTGGTTCAACTGTAGCAGTATGACCTGTTTTATCTGTGATCATAAATTGTAATGGGGGCACAATATTTAATGTCGTATTTTTTTCATTTAATATATTGATATGTGCTGCCTTTTGCTTTAAATCCGCAATGTTTTTTACGAAGCCTAATACCCAAACAATAAATTCTTCAGGTGCTAAATTAAAATATCCATAGCGTTTATGTTTACAATAAGAGGCTTCGCCGGTGAAATAATGATTGGAGATAGCAAGTCCTTGTTCATTGATACCATCACCAAAACGATATCGTCCCACTTTAAGATTAGTACCTACAAAACCATACGTTAATTGCAAAGCATCTTCTAAATCAAAATCATATTTGAAATCTCTTGGCACTACAGTAGGTATGCCATTAAATTCAAAGGCAAAATCCATGGTACGTGCTAAATAATGATGATTTTGTTTTGTATAAAAAGAAAAGCCAGTACACATCGTTATTTCTCCTTTATTTCCAGTGTTGTTATTTATTCATAGCATAATGAAATAGATATGATTTGTAAACTTTTGCGTATTATAAGTTTACATTATATAGATAGTGAACCTTTTAAGAGGTATATGTTAAACTATTGCTTGAGGTGAAGATAATGGAGTGGGCACAAATTTTTCATGATATAACATCTAGACATGATTTTTCTGCGATGCATGATTTTTTAGAAAAAGAATATACGACGCAAATTGTATACCCAGATAGAAAAAACATCTATCAAGCTTTTAGTTTAACGCCTTTTGAAAATATAAAAGTTGTGATTTTAGGTCAAGATCCTTATCACGGACCAAATCAAGCGCATGGTTTAGCTTTTTCGGTACAACCTAAAGCGAAATTCCCACCATCTTTAAAAAATATGTACCAAGAATTAGAAGATGATATTGGCTGTCATAGGACATCGCCGCATTTACAGGATTGGGCACGTGAAGGTGTTCTACTATTAAATACGGTGTTGACTGTGCGCCAAGGCCAGGCACATTCGCATAAAGATATAGGTTGGGAAATATTCACGGATGAAATTATTCAGGCTGTATCACGATATAGGCAAAATGTGGTTTTTATATTATGGGGCAAACCAGCGCAACAAAAAATGAAATTGATTGATACGCAAAAGCACTATATTATTAAATCGTCACATCCCAGTCCGTTATCGGCTTATCGAGGCTTTTTTGGCTCAAAACCTTATTCCAGAGCCAATGCTTATTTAGAGTCAAAAGGAATAGCACCAGTACATTGGTGTGAAAGTGGGGAGAATACTCATGGATAGAGAGAAAATTATCCAGTTAATTGAACAAGAATTAGTTCAGGCGGATGAAGCAAGTAATGAGCAACAATTTGAGAAGCACATATATGCGATTCATACGCTAACGTCTTTATATACAACCACAACATCAGGCCATCGAGCAAGTCAAGAAACATCCCAGGATGATATTATGGGACCAACTTTTTCAACCACGGTGAAGTCAAATACAAGATCAGCAGTGCAACAGACAGGACATAAGCAAACAGCAAAGGTAACAGCTGCTGAAATAGAAGCTATGGGCGGTAAAGTACCAAATTCCATGAAATCATCACACAACACGAACGTCGCTTCTTCAAATACTATGGTCACAGATGATGAAATTGGTAACGGCGATTCTATTTTTGATTTTTAAGCGTAAGGAGAGAACAAATAATGATGAAAGTATTTATTATCTTAGGTGCTTTATGTACTATGATGTCAGTTGGTACAGGTGCTTTTGGTGCCCATGTGCTTGAAGATAAACTCAATGAAAAATATATCTCTGTATGGGAAAAAGCAACAACATATCAAATGTACCATGGGTTAGGATTAATTCTAATTGGCATAATTAGTGGAACTACATCCATGAATGTTAATTGGGCAGGTTGGTTAATGTTTTTGGGTATCGTCTTCTTTAGTGGTTCGCTTTATATTTTAGCATTAACAGAGATTCGTATTTTAGGTGCAATTACGCCTATTGGTGGTGTCTTATTTATTGCGGGTTGGTTAATGCTAGTTATCGCAGCGTTTAAACTGCCAGTATAAAAGTAATGGCCATATAAATATGTTAGAGAACTCACTTTTGGGGTATACAGTTACCTTGAGGTGAGTTTTTTTATGACTGAAAAACAAAATAAAGTTGATAGAGGCGATTTAAAGCAAAATCTATCTGAGAAATTCGTATGGGCCATTGCTTATGGTTCATGTATAGGATGGGGAGCATTTATTTTACCAGGTGATTGGATTATGCAATCAGGACCTGTAGCCGCATCTTTAGGTATTTTTATAGGCGCATTGTTGATGATTTTAATCGCTGTCAGTTATGGTGCATTAGTTGAGCGCTTTCCCGTTTCTGGTGGTGCATTTGCATTTAGCTATTTAAGCTTTGGTAGATATGTTAGTTTCTTTTCATCATGGTTTCTAACATTTGGATATGTTTGTGTCGTGGCGTTAAATGCAACGGCTTTTAGTTTATTAATTAAATTTTTACTGCCCAATGTTTTAAACACTGGAAAGTTATATACTATAGCTGGTTGGGATGTTTACATAACTGAAATTATTATAGCAAGCGTATTACTTATCGTGTTTATGCTTATTTCGATTCGTGGTGCAAGTGTCTCTGGGTCACTACAATATTATTTTTGTGTTGCTATGGTGCTTGTCGTATTGTTAATGTTTGTAGGCTCATTTTTTGGTAGTACCTTTGATTTCGGTCATTTGCAACCATTAGCAAATCCTAAACGTGGTTGGTTTACATCTATTATTATGATTGTTGCGGTTGCTCCATGGGCTTACGTTGGTTTTGATAATATTCCACAAACGGCAGAAGAGTTTAACTTTTCACCCAATAAGACATTTAAGCTAATTGTTTATAGCTTATTAGCTGCAGCATTTACTTATGTCTTAATGATTTTGTATACAGGTTGGTTAAGCACGTCAGCAAAAAGTGTGAATGGCAATTTATGGTTGACTGGTGCGGTGACACAATCGACCTTTAGCTATATTGGATTGTTTGTCCTAGCGATTGCTATTATTATGGGGATTTTTACTGGATTAAATGGCTTCTTGATGAGTGCTAGTCGACTGCTCTTTTCAATGGGGCGTTCTGGAATTATGCCTACGATGTTTAGTAAATTACATCCCAAATATAAAACGCCTTATGTGGCAATTGTCTTCTTAGTTGCAGTTACTTTAATTGCACCATGGTTGGGGCGTACAGCTTTGACGTGGATCGTGAATATGTCATCCACGGGTGTATCGATTGCATACTTTATTACTTGTTTATCTGCTGCTAAATTATTTAGTTTTAATAAAGAGAGTGAAACATACGGCCCAGTATTTAAGAGTTTTGGTATTATTGGATCCATTATCTCATTTATATTCTTATACTTATTATTAATACCAGGGTCTCCGGCATCGTTATCGTTACCTTCATATGTTGCTTTAGCTGGCTGGTTAATTATTGGTTTAGTATTCTTTGTTATTCGCTATCCAAAAATAAAAGCGATGAACAATGATGAGCTAAGTCGTTTGATATTAAATCACTCTGAAGATGAAGTGAATGACATGATGAACGAAGATAAAAATGAATAATGACTATCAATGAATATATAAATTTTAAGAATACAAAAAGACACGCAGCGTCAATCTATGCACTGTGTGTCTTTATTTTAAATTGTTGTGTTCAAACGTTTGAAACACTATAGACGCTTATATCTTTTAACGAAACCGGACACACTAATTTTAGAAACTTGGTCTGCAAATAATAAGCCTAAAGCGATGGCACCTGCGATAAGTGTTACTTCTAACATTGTATTGATAGCTTTTCCAAACTCCAATAAGACAAGGCTTTTAGTGGCATCAAAAGCAAGACCACCAGGGACGAGTGGTATGATTCCAGTAACCATAAATATAATTGCAGGTTCTTTCTGTTTTCGCGCCATAAAATGACTGATAAGGCCTAAAGCTAAACTGCCAAAGAAACTAGAGTAGATCGTGTGGAGGCCTAAGCCGTTGAAAAATATAACGTAGACCATCCAACCACATGCACCTACAAGCCCACATGTCAGATATAATTTTCTAGGCGCATCAAAAATGACGCAAAAGAATAATGATGCGGTATAACTAAATATAAAGTTTAGTAACCAAAACATAAGACATTTCTCCTATACCATAATTAAGATTGAACCTACGCCTGCCCCGATACCAAATGAAGTAACGAGCGCCTCTAATGACTTGGTCGTAAACATCAGCATGTGACCACCAAATAAATCTTGTATTGCATTCGTAATTAATACTCCAGGAACTATAGGCATTACAGCAGCAATAATAATGGTGGCAAGATCACCATTGGGAATAAAATGATGCCCAGTCACAGCAATCATTCCAATGACTAGAGAACCAACAAACTCAGGAATAAATTGTGCGTGAAGCTTTCTATCTAAGATCTCAACGACTAAATAACCGAGACCACCAGCTAAAATGGCTGTTAAGGTATCGATGAGCGTACCACCTTGAAGATATAAGAAACTTAGCGCAATGATTGCAGCTGCTATTCCTTTAAAACTTAAGCTACTATCGCGTTCAGCAATATAAATGTGTTCGAGTCTATGTTTGGCATCTTCTAAATCAATTTTATTACTTGAAATCATTCGTGAAATTTCATTAGCTTGTGATATTTTAATTAAATTAGTATCACGGGCGTTGATTCTAAATAAACGGGGATATGTTTCATCGTGTAAAGTAAATTGAATGACAGTATTTGTGACGAAACTATTGCTGTCTGAATAGCCTAATGATTTAGCAATACGCGTCATTGTATCTTCAACACGTGTACCTTCTGCGCCTGATTCTAATAAGATACGACCTGCTAACATTATCACATCTTTAATTAGAGTTTCTCGCTCTGTATCTATATATTGTTTTTTGTTCATTTCATCACCATATCAAGTAGAATGTTACATTAATTATAGTAGATGCGTATCGAAATGGCTACACAATAATTTAAATCATGTAGCGATATTATAATGATGAAAGGTTAAACTTTAGTAACAAAAATTGTATTTTTATTACTTTTTTATCAGTATTATTGCGATAACTTAACGAAATATGTTTATTTTTATTAAAAAGGGTTAAAATAAAAGTGTTAACAGGGAAAATATACTGGGTAGCGACAGTATATTTTGTGTAGTTAACGAATAGAGTAGTAGTAATTAAAGTTCTCCCAAGAGATACTAAGTAAGAACAGGGTTTAAAGCCCTGTTTTTTAAAAATACATATTGGGACAAATTCGCTAAAGCTACAAAAGAACTTCAGTGTAGTTGACATGCAGTAGAGTCTGCAAGATTTTCTGATGAAAATTTCAAAGGAATCAAGAGAACGAGCGCAACAAACTGAAATATGGTTTATGAGTATCACTAAACATAATATTAAATGGATTAATAACGCTGATTTAAAACAAGGTTTCCAATCAGCGATAAATGATGAACTCGATGACATAAAAGCTGAAACGAAAAACGCTGTTAATCCATTTCAAAACAATCAGATTTATGAATTAGATTGACAATTTACTGAAAATAAAACATTCAAACATAGATATTTGATACATTCTTAAAACGCAAATTAACTTGAAAAGATCACTGAATTCAGTGATCTTTTTTATTATTATTTAGTTCTTTTTTGATTTCATCAGGTGTTTTTGTTTGATATTTTATTAGATTTGATACTTTTTTGCTTTCTATCATATCACCTTGAAATTGAAAATTATCTTCAGGTGAGCCATAAGCAACGAAGTCGTCTTTTTTATTGTTATTGATATAACCTTTAATAACAGCGTCTCCCATTGGTCCCTGTTTTAAACTTGTGAAATGAACAGATTTGATGGTATTAGCTTCTTTGGTGTTGTGTTTAAGGTAAAGGGTAATACGTTCTTGTTGTTCTTTGTAGTAGATTTCCTTTTGTTTTTCACGTTCGTCATGTTTCATTTTGAGATAGACGCCTCCACTAATTATGCATAAACTCAAGATTATGCCAAGAATCATAAAAATGTGTTTTTTTGACATTGAATCAACTCCTAAACTGAGGTGAAATCTATGGATGAATTATATAATAACGATACTACATATTGTACTTTTTCATATATCACAGTTACATATAAAAATAATGAAAATGATTTAAAGTTACAGATTTTCGACAAGATAAGTATAACTCAATAAAGATGGAAGGAATATCCCTGTTGATAAGCACGGGAAAGTTCAGATCGATGATTTTTGGGGGATTTAAGAGAAAATATCAGATTGCCATTTTCTGTGCTAGGTACACAAGATGTAACGAAACTTTTCATTTGAGAAGTATTTAAAGTGTTTTTAAACATTAGCAAGTTTTAAATAAACAGTATGGGCCATCATGATGTTCTAGGCTATGAACTAAATATTGGCAGTAGTTGACTGGATTGAAAATGCGCTTATACCAAGCTTTTTCCAATCCTATTCAGCTTTGCCGGGCGGAACTACGAATTCATAATGAAGTCTGTCCTGCTCCCCATACTTTATGATGAAAAATTTATTGTGCATTAAAAAGAACCCTTAACTAAACTGAAGTGACGAATATCGGAATAGCTCGAGCTATTAACCTGCCGCATCAACAGTTTTTGAATTTGTTAAGGGTTTTGGGACTCAATTGTCAATAATACAATTGGAATAAAATATTAACAGTTCATGTCTTAAATGTTTTTGTTAAATAGCGAAAAATGAATCTAATTGATCAAGTTCTAGAATATGACCAATGTAGAAGCTGCCAAATTCACCATAGCGCGCTGTAGTTTCATCAAAACGCATTTCATAGACGATTTTTTTAAACTG
Source organism: Staphylococcus sp. HMSC059F04 (assembly GCF_001812565.1). NCBI lineage: Bacteria > Bacillati > Bacillota > Bacilli > Caryophanales > Staphylococcaceae > Staphylococcus > Staphylococcus sp. HMSC059F04. Next base: position 22,390 of record NZ_KV809456.1, read on the forward strand.
TAGTACATCATCAGAGAACAATGTAACACCCCATTCAAAATCATCAAAGCCAACTGAACCAGTAATAAATTGTTTGATTTTACCAGCATATTTACGACCGATTTTACCGTGGTTGTACATGAGCTCTTTTCTATCTTCCATCGGTAACATATACCAATTATATGTTTCATTTCGTCGTTTATCCATTGGGTAGAAGCAGATATATTCAGAATGTGGTAATTCTGGATATAAGCGTGCTTTAATATGTGGATTTTCATATGGGTCTTCATCAGATTTACCAGCAAGGTAATTACCTAACTCAATGACAGATACATAAGAGTATGTTGGAATTAGAAAATCTGAAATTCGACATTTATTTAATTCATTTTCGATTATATTTAATTCTTTCATTTCTGGACGCAACACCCATAATAAAAGATCTGCTTTCTGACCTGTAATATTATAGAGTGTTTGATCACCTGTATGAGAGGCTCTAGCATTTGCTTTATCGGCAAGAAATTGTTGTAGTTCTTGCACCATAGCATGACGGTCATCTTCAGGTACGAGTCTAAATGTTGTCCAATCTATCGCATAAAATAAATGTAAACTATACCAACCATCTAAAGTTTCTGCTGCTTCACTCATTAATAATCGCTCCTTTTCGTATCATTTATTTAAAATTTTAGCATAAGTTTGGTTGCTTATTCTAAATAAAAGATTACAAATTAGTGAAATGGAATTCTCATGATAAATCAAGTATAATTAAGAGTGCAAATATTATTATGTATAACAAATAGGAGGGTACTATGTCTTTATTAGATGTATTACAAAGTAAACTTTCAGGAAAAAATGTCAGAATCGTACTACCTGAAGGTGAAGACGAACGTGTTTTAACAGCTGCAACGCAATTACAAGCAACAGACTATGTAACGCCTATCGTATTAGGTGACGAAGCTAAAGTTAATGCTTTAGCACAAGACAAAGGATTGGATCTTACTGGTATTGAAGTTATCAATCCTACAACAAGCGAACTAAAACCAGAACTAGTGTCATCATTTGTAGAACGTCGTAAAGGGAAAGCGACAGAAGAACAAGCTAAAGAATTACTAAACAATGTTAACTATTTCGGAACGATGCTTGTATATGCTGGTAAAGCAGATGGTTTAGTAAGTGGTGCCGCACATTCAACAGGAGATACAGTGCGTCCTGCATTACAAATTATTAAAACAAAACCAGGTGTTTCAAGAACATCAGGTATCTTCTTTATGATTAAAGACGACAAACAATATATCTTTGGTGATTGCGCAATCAACCCAGAATTAGATGCACAGGGCTTAGCAGAAGTTGCTGTAGAAAGTGCTAAATCTGCTCAAAGCTTTGGTATGGATCCTCGTGTGGCAATGTTAAGCTTTTCTACTAAAGGTTCAGCAAAATCTGATGATGTTGAAAAAGTGGCTAATGCCGTTCAATTAGCACAAGAAAAAGTTTCAGCAGATCATTTAGAAAATGTCATTATTGATGGAGAATTCCAATTTGATGCTGCCATCGTACCTGCAGTGGCTGAGAAAAAAGCGCCAGGCGCTAAAATCCAAGGTGATGCAAATGTTTTTGTATTCCCAAGTTTAGAAGCAGGAAACATTGGCTATAAAATCGCACAACGTTTAGGTGGATTTGATGCGGTTGGTCCAGTATTGCAAGGACTTAATTCTCCAGTAAATGATTTATCACGTGGCTGCTCAATCGAAGACGTGTATAATTTATCAATTATTACTGCTGCTCAAACATTACAATAATGGAACTAAGTAGTAAATATTTTAATGGTGTGGATTGGCGCTATATAGACCATACGAATGGACTTGCGCCAATGCAATCATTTGCATTTGATGATACGTTTTCAGAGAGCGTGGGTAAAGATTTATCATGTAATGTTGTAAGAACTTGGATTCATCAACATACTGTTATATTAGGTATTCATGATTCACGTTTACCTTATCTCAAGGATGGTATTCGCTATTTAACTGATGAAGTTGGTTATAATGCGATTGTGCGCAACTCTGGCGGTTTAGGAGTTGTATTAGATCAAGGCATACTGAATATATCTTTAATTTTTAAAGGACAGACAGAAACAACAATTGATGAAGCTTTCTCAGTGATGTATTTATTAATTTGTAAAATGTTTGAAGACGATGATGTTGAAATTGAAACACATGAAATTGAACGTTCTTATTGTCCTGGAAAGTTTGATTTAAGCATTAATGATAAAAAGTTTGCCGGTATTTCGCAACGACGTGTCCGAGGTGGTATTGCTGTACAAATTTATTTGTGCGTGGAAGGCTCTGGATCAAAGCGTGCTGAGATGATGCGCTATTTTTACCAACAGGCACTTAAAGGAGAAACAACAAAATTTAAATATCCAGACATCGAACCCCAATGTATGGCATCACTAGAAACGTTGTTAGAACGTGACATTAAAGTACAAGATGTTATGTTCCAATTATTACATGCGATTCAAGATTTAGGCGGCAAGCTAAACATGGATGCTATTACAGAAGATGAATGGCAACGATATGAAGGACATTTTGATAAAATAGTGGAGCGCAACGATAAAATGTCACGATTGTTATAGCACTAAGATGTGAGCATCCTGAATCATTGTATGATTATCTACAATGATTTAGGATGTTTTTTAATTTTGATACAAATAACGTGCACATTTAAATTGAAATTGTAGTATGATGGGTTAGGTAGAAAATAAAGAATATGAAATTAAGACTATAAATGTTTATAAAATCAAGATTTAAGGTAGAGTAAGTTAAATTTTTGAAACAAAAATACAATCGCTATATACTATTTAAGTGTTGTGCAACGAATGATAATTGTTATTTTACATTTTTGTGGTATTAGTCTACTATAAAAACAAAGTTTTATGACATAATTGTAGCGGAAACGTGACAAAGTTCGATAAAATAATAAGTTGAATAAAGCAAAAGATAGAATGTGAAGATTTCGAGCTTCGCGTTTTTTAATTGCAAATAAGTAAATAGAAAAAAGACTAAAGGTGAGCTAACATGACGCGACGAGGATATGGTGAATCGACTGGTAAGATTATCTTAATAGGTGAACATGCAGTAACATTTGGACAACCAGCCATTGCGATTCCGTTTAACGCTGGAAAGGTTAAAATTTTAATAGAAAGCTTAGAAAAAGGAAATTACTCTGCGATTCAAAGTGATGTCTATGATGGGCCTTTATATGATGCGCCAGAACATTTAAAGTCCATCGTTACCCGTTTTGTGGATAAACATCACATAGAAGATCCACTATTGGTTAAAATTAAAGCCAATTTGCCCCCATCACGTGGATTAGGTTCAAGTGCTGCTGTTGCAGTTGCATTTGTTAGAGCAAGCTATGACTATTTAGGTATTCCTTTATCTGATGACGACCTTTTAACCTATGCCAATTGGGCTGAACGTATTGCCCATGGTAAGCCAAGTGGCATTGACACACAAACGATTATTAGTAATAAACCGGTATGGTATCAGCAAGGTAAAGTTGAACATTTAAAAACTTTACAATTGGATGGCTATATGGTTGTTATTGATACTGGTGTGAAAGGATCAACGAAACAAGCAGTCGAGGACGTTCATCGTTTATGTAATAATGATGCTTATTATATGGATAAAATAACGCATATAGGTCAGTTAGTACATCAAGCAAGCGATGCAATTGAACACCATAGTTTTCAACAATTAGCTGAGATATTTAATCAATGTCAAGAAGACTTAAGAACATTAACAGTGAGTCATGACAAAATAGAACTATTTTTGAAGACGGCGCAACAAAATGGTGCAGTTGCTGGTAAATTAACTGGTGGGGGTCGTGGTGGAAGCATGCTGATTTTAGCAGAAGACCTGAATACCGCGAAACGTGTAGTATCAGCTGCAGAAAAGGCTGGGGCTGAGCATACTTGGATTGAATATTTAGGAGGTTAGGGCGTTGGTAAAAAGTGGCAAAGCACGCGCACATACAAATATTGCTGTTATAAAATATTGGGGAAAAAAAGATGAAGCATTAATCATCCCAATGAATAATAGTTTATCTGTTACGTTAGAACGTTTTTATACTGAAACACAAGTGACATTTAATCATAGTTATAATTCAGATCAGCTTATTTTAAATGGTGAACATGTTAGCGCGACAGAAAACCAAAAAATTCAACGTTTTATGGATATTGTTAGAGCCAAAGCGGGAATAACAATGCATGCCCTTATTGAAAGTACAAATCATGTGCCAACAGCTGCCGGTTTAGCCTCATCTGCAAGTGCTTATGCTGCTTTGGCCGCCGCTTGTAATGAAGCCTTAGAATTACAAATGACAGATAAAGATTTATCGAGATTGGCACGTCGTGGTTCTGGTTCGGCAAGTCGCAGTATTTTTGGTGGATTTGTTGAATGGCATAAAGGCTATGATGACTTAACATCATATGCTGAACAAATCGATGCCAAAGATTGGGAAAAGGATTTGGCCATGATCTTTATTGTTATTAACAAACAATCTAAAAAAGTTTCTAGTCGAGCGGGCATGTTGCTGACTAAAGAAACATCGCGTTTTTATCAATATTGGTTAGATTATGTAGAGCAAGATTTAGCAGATGCAAAAGCAGCGATCAAAACCAAAGATTTTCAACGGTTTGGTGAAACAATTGAAGCTAATGGATTACGTATGCATGCAACAAATTTAGGGGCGCAGCCACCTTTTACCTATTTAGTACCAGAAAGCTATTTGGCTATGGAAATTGTTCACCAATGTCGTGAAAATGGTATTCCCTGTTACTTCACTATGGATGCAGGGCCCAATGTCAAAGTCATTGTTGAAAAGAAAAATCTACAAGCTGTTCAATCAGCTTTTGAAGAAACATTTGAAACATCACAGATTATGTCGAGTGACATCATTTCATCAGGCGTCGAAATTATTAAGTAAGGAAGAGATAAAATGATTCGTGTGAAAGCTCCCGGAAAACTTTATATTGCAGGTGAATATGCCGTTACTGAACCGGGTTATAAATCCGTTTTGATTGCAGTGAATCGTTTTGTCACAGCTACAATTAAAGCTTCTAATGAAGTTGTTGGAACTATTCATTCTAAAACGCTGCATCATGATCCAGTATCATATAATCGTAATGATAATCAAATTGAAATTTCTGATACACATGCAGCGAAACAGTTGAAATATGTTGTCACTGCAATTGAAGTTTTTGAGCAATATGCTAGAAGCTGTGATATTAAGCTTGAGCATTTTCATTTAACTATTGATAGTAATCTTGCAGATGAATCAGGTCAGAAATATGGTTTAGGTTCAAGTGCTGCAGTATTAGTATCTGTAGTTAAAGCACTCAATAAATTTTATGATATGCAGTTATCTAATTTATATATCTATAAATTAGCTGTTATTGCAAATATGAAATTACAAAGTTTAAGTTCTTGCGGTGATATAGCTGTTAGTGTTTACAGTGGTTGGTTAGCCTATAGTACCTTTGATCATGATTGGGTAAAGCAACAAATGGAAGAAGGCCATGTAAGTGATGTTCTAGAAAAGAACTGGCCTGGCTTGCATATTGAGCCTTTACAAGCACCTGAAAATATGGAAGTTATTATCGGATGGACAGGATCTCCAGCATCTTCACCACATTTAGTTAGTGAAGTGAAACGTTTAAAATCAGATCCAGCATTTTACGGTGATTTTATTGAGCAATCACATTTGTGTGTTGAACAATTAATCAATGCCTTTAAGATGAATAATATTAAAGGTGTTCAGAAAATGATTCGCCAAAATCGTAAAGTGATACGTAAAATGGATGATGCAGCATCTGTAGATATCGAAACAAATAAATTAAAACGGTTATGTGATATTGCAGAAGCCCATGGTGGCGCAGCTAAAACGTCTGGTGCAGGTGGCGGCGATTGCGGCATAGCGATTATTGATACGAATGTTGATAAACACAAAATATATGAAGCATGGGCGCATGATGGCATTAAACCGTTACCTTTCAAAATATATCATGGACAGTAAATCAGATGTGACAACCTTTTGAATTTAATGAAGAGGTTGTTTTTCTTTTTGAAATATAATGTAATAATGTGATGATGTGTCTAAAGAGAACAGCTTGAAATTTTCTCTCAATAGAGTAAAATAAATAGAGTTAAATATGAATGCGAAGTAAAGGTGGGTGACACAATGAAGAACAAATTTTTAATTTGTGATGAATGTCAGGCAGTTAATATGAAGTCGCTAAAGAAAAAATTAGAAAAACTTGATCCAGATGCAGAGATTGAGATTGGATGCCAGTCATATTGTGGCCCAGGCCGACGAAAAACCTTTGCATTTGTTAATAATAGACCGTTAGCAGCATTGACAGAAGACGAATTGATGGAGAAAGTGGTAAAACAATTAAAAAAACCACGTAACCCTGAAGAAGAAGAACGCTTGAGAAAACGTAATGAAGAACGTAAACGACGTAAAGAAGAGCAAGATAGAAAACTAAAAGAAAAATTAGAACAACGCAAAGCTGCAAAATAAACAATTTGGGACATAAATACAAAGTATTAAAATTGTAATGTTAAAATCTTTTCTTCGGTATGATTTTTACAATATAATTCGAAGTGATTAAA
>NZ_KV809457.1:0-202 GCF_001812565.1 Staphylococcus sp. HMSC059F04
CCTTAACTAACTCAATCAACGCATACATTGTGAGCTTATTCCAACCACTCCAAAAAACGATATTCTTATCCTGATCATGTGTCACACTCGTTTTACCTTTATAGTCATGATCTAACTCTTTAAATAAATCTTCTAACTGATAAATAGGAATTTCCTCATATTCTTTTACATAATCGTACATATACTGTTTAAGTTGCTCTTT
>NZ_KV809458.1:0-32066 GCF_001812565.1 Staphylococcus sp. HMSC059F04
TTGAGACCGAGAGGTCTCTTTTTTTATGCCAAAAGTTAAAAAACAAGCCGATAAATAACGGCTTTGCGAAGAGAAAGTGATTGAAGATGACATCATACAACATTATTTATCGGAATTTTCTGAAATTATAGTTGTATGTCTTTGATATCGTGGTAAAATATAACTATTCCTTTGAAAAGGGTGGTTATTATATTTCCTTACATATTATTTATTACTACAATGTCATTTACGCCTGGGCCTAATACGATTATGGCGATGTCAGAGGGACAGCGGAAAGGATTTTTACGAGCGTTACCATTTAATTTAGGCGTGTTGCTAGGCATTTTATTGACTTTAACTGTGGCATTATTATTTTCAGAGCCATTGAAAGAATCACAAATGTTTATTTTGATTATGAAGATAATAGGAACAGTGTATCTTTTATATTTAGCATACCATGTGGTGGTGTCTACGCCAGAGGATGCTGAAGATGCGTTAGATCGTCCTATTTTGAAAGGGATATTAATTCAAACTACTAATATAAAGGCAATGCTTTATTTTTTGACAGGATTGACGACATTTTCATTACCTGCTGCTTGGGAACATACTTATATTCGATCGATATTATTAATTGTTATAGGTATTGCTGGTGCGCTTGCTTGGTCACTATTGGGTCAAGTGATGAATACTTTGTATCATCGCCATTATAGAATTATTAATGTTATTATTGCGCTGTTACTACTTTATAGTGCAGTAGAATTATGGTAGATATCAAAAAATTTAGAGGTTAACGTTTGGCATATTATCGTTTTTGAGTTATTAAGATTTATGATAGCGATAAATATGCTTTTTTTATAGAAAATCGGTTGATGAAACATAGTTATGTCATCAACCGATTAGTCGTAATTTATTTAAATCAGCAAAGAATATAGCATTTTATTTTCATTGATATAGATGTTTGAAGGATCAAAATGATTAACATTCTGCTTAAGTTGTGCTAAGTCATCATGTTTTTTTAATTGAATACCTATAATAACGGTACCAGTATTTTGAGATGTTTTTTTCAAGTATTCAAATTTAGTAATATCATCTTGAGGACCGAGCACATCGTTAACAAATTCCCTTAATGCCCCTGGACGTTGAGGGAAGTTTAAGATGAAGTAGTGCTTCATTTCTTCGTAAAGTAAAGATCGTTCTTCTATTTCTTTCATACGATTGATGTCATTATTTCCGCCACTAATAATACAAACAATCGTTTTGCCTTTAATTTGTTCGCGATAATTTTCTAAGGCAGAAACGCTAAGCGCACCAGCTGGTTCTGCTACAATGGCTTGTTTAGAATATAAATCTAAAATGGTTGAACAAACTGCACCTTCATCCACTTGTACAAAATCGTCTACGTTATGGCGTGCGATATCATAAGTAATATCACCGACGCGTGCGACAGAGGCACCATCTACAAACTTATCGATATTGGATAAAGTAACGATTTTATGTTGAACAACCACAGCTTCATACATGCTACTAGCACCAATAGGTTCTACACCGATAATTTTAGTCTTAGGGGAATGTTGCTTTAAATAGGTGCTAACACCAGAAATAAGGCCACCGCCACCAATTGCACTGAATACATAATCAAATTGAAGATGACCTTTCTCAGCTTCACTAATTAGTTCTTTAGCAATGGTTCCTTGACCAGCAATTGTATGAACATTATTAAATGGATCAATAAAAGTCATGTGGTGCTGCTTTGTATAAGCTAAAGCGTCTTTAAGACAGTCATCGAAAGTGTCCCCAGTAAGAATGACTTTGACATGTGATTCACCAAAGAATTTGACCTGGTTTATCTTTTGAAGTGGGGTTGTTACTGGCATAAAAATGACTGCTTTCAGCTTTAATTGTTTAGCTGTATATGCGACGCCTTGTGCATGATTACCTGCACTAGCACATGTTATACCTTTAGCTTTATCTGCTTCAGATAAAACTGATATAGCATTATAAGCACCACGTAACTTAAAAGAACGAACCCACTGTAAATCCTCTCGCTTTAAATATACATTGCACTGATATTTTTGTGATAAATATCTATCATAATGTAAAGGTGTTTCTTTGACAACATCCTTAATTCTTAAATAAGCATCATCTACATCTTGAGCAGAAACACGACTTGTAACTGTCATAGTACCTCCAACCTTTTTATCTCGTTTTTTCATAGTTTTTGATTAAATCTTCATATTGTAATGTGATCGCAATATCATCTAAACCATTAATGAATTTGTTCTTCCATGTAGGATCAATGTCAAAATGGAATTGTTGTGTGTCTGTATTTACTGTCTGATTAGGTAAATCTATCGTAATGTTGGCATGTTGAGCTAGTTTATGTCTTACATCTTCCGGCAGCACAATGGGTAATAGCCCGTTTTTTGTACAGTTCATATAAAATATATCACTGAAACTACCGGCAATAATGATATTGAAACCATAATCTTTTAGTGCCCAAGCGGCATGTTCGCGACTAGAGCCACAACCAAAGTTATCTCCAGTAATTAAAATAGACGCACCTTTGTATTGAGGTTTATTAGGATTAAAATCAGGATTATCAGTGCCGTCAGATAAATAGCGCCATTCATCAAAAGCAAAAGGGCCAAATCCTGTTTTAGTGATACGCTTCAAATGAACTTTCGGAATAATTTGGTCAGTATCGATATTATCATTGAAAAGGGGAACAGTTTTTCCTTTATAAATCGTTATTGGTTTAATTTCCATCGTTAATACACGACCTTTCTAACATCAACGAATTTACCATTAATAGCTGCAGCTGCAGCCATAGCAGGTGATACAAGATGTGTGCGTGCGCCTTTACCTTGACGTCCTTCAAAATTACGATTGCTTGTTGAAGCGCAATGAACACCTTCAGGTACTTGATCTGGGTTCATACCAAGACACATGGAGCATCCAGGTTCACGCCATTCAAATCCAGCTTCTTTGAAAATTTTATCTAATCCAAGAGCCTCGGCTTCATGTTTTACCGTTCTTGAACCAGGAACTACAATCGCTGTTATTTTAGGATGTACATGTTTACCTTTGACAATTTGACTTGCTTCTAGAAGATCAGATAGTCGTACATTAGTACAGGAACCTAGAAATACATAGCCTAAGTCAATGTCTTCTGCTTTTTGACCTGGTTGTAGTCCCATATATTGGTAGGCACGTTCATCGTTAACACTTTTGATAGTGGGAAATGGTGTATTAAAGCTGACTCCCATTTCTGGATTTGTACCCCAAGTGACTTGCGGTTCTAGATTAGAAATATCGATTTCAATTACTTTGTCGAACTTTGCGTGAGTGTCAGTATAAAGTTGTTTCCATTTTTCGAGTGAGTGTTCATAATTTTGAGCATATGGTCGTCCTTTAACATAATCAAAGGTTGTTTGATCGGGTTGAATTAGACCATATTTTGCGCCAGCCTCGATTGCCATATTACAGATAGTCATGCGTCCTTCCATAGATAATTGGCGGATAGCTTCACCTGTGAATTCCAAGGCATAACCAGTACCAAAATCGACACCATACTGATTAATAAGATAGAGAATGATATCTTTGGCATACACACCTTTAGGTAACTGGCCTTGAATATCAATCTTTAAGTTTTTAGGTTTTCTTTGCCATAACGTTTGGGTTGCAAACACATGTTCAACTTCACTTGTACCAATTCCAAAAGCTATAGCACCAAATGCACCATGTGTTGCAGTATGTGAATCGCCGCATACAATTGTCTTACCTGGTTGCGTTAATCCTGTTTCAGGACCAACCATATGCACAATGCCTTGCTCATCTGACCCCATATCGAAAAGATGTACACCAAAATCATTGGCATTGCGCTGCAACGTTGTAATTTGCTTATTAGCGATGTCATCTTTGATGTTAAATATATCAATTGTTGGAACATTATGATCCAATGTGGCAAAGGTTAGATCAGGACGACGTAATTGACGTTGTTGAAGTCTTAACCCTTCAAAAGCTTGAGGAGACGTTACTTCATGGATAAGATGCAAATCGATATATAATAATTGTGGTTCACCTTCATTACCTGTAATGACATGCTGATTCCAAATTTTATCAAATAATGTTTGTTCCATATTGCGTCCCTCCTTAATAGCTTTTGTATAAGTATTCAAAGAATTGAGATGTAGATGTTGTGCCGCCTAGGTCTTTAGTTAAAATGCCTTTACGAATCATTGAATATACATTTTGTTCAAGTTCATCTGCGGCAGTAGCTTGATTTAAACTTTCACGCAAGCACATTGCTAATGAGAGAATCATGCCTACTGGATTAGCAATATTTTGATTAGCGATGTCAGGTGCAGAACCATGAATAGGTTCATATAGACGCGGACCGTTCTCACTAAAACTTGCTGAAGGTGATAACCCTAAAGATCCTGGAATAACAGATGCTTCATCACTTAAAATATCACCAAATAAATTTTCTGTAACAATGACGTCAAATTGTGTTGGATATGTTATCAAATGCATACTACAAGCATCTACTAACAAATGATTTACAGTGACATCAGGATATTCTAAACTCACTTTATTAACTATTTTTCTCCATAATTTACTGGAAGCTAAAACATTTTCTTTATCTACAGAAGTAAGTTTTTTCTTGCGTTGCTGTGCTAGATTAAAAGCGACTCTCACAATACGCTCAATCTCATCGCTTGTGTAAGTCAATGAATCAACTGCAGATGTATCTGATAAGTGTCTCGGTTCTCCGAAATAAATACCACTAGTTAATTCACGTACAATAACCAAATCTGTTCCTTCTACACGGTCCGCTTTTAGTGGTGAAAATTGACTCATACCTGAAGTTACTTTCGTTGGGCGTATGTTTGCATATAAACCTAAAGACTTTCTTAAAGTAAGTAAGCCTTGTTCAGGCCGATTATTCGGATCATTCCACTTTGGACCACCAATAGCTCCTAATAAGATAGCATCTGCGTTTTGGCATGCTTCAAGTGTTTCAGCAGTTAAAGGTACATGATAATGATCAATAGAAGCACCGCCAAAATGATGTTTAGTTACTTGATAGTCAAATTGGTATTTGTGACTTATATATTGTAATAGTTTTAATGTACCATTCAATATTTCTGGACCGATGCCATCGCCGGGTAGAGCTACGATATTATAAGTCATGACTAATTACCTCCTGTAATAGAGCAGTAGGGTGGTTTAAAGCATATTTGGCATGTGCTTCAACATAAGCTTTGCATGAAGCCATTAAAATATCATGATCAATGCCAATGCCCGTTTCAAATTGACCGTCAATATTTAATTGAACATGTACTTCAGCTTGAGCATCTATGCCTTCAGTAACAGAATCGATTCGATAATCGATGAGTTTACTATCTCTTTGGAAAATACGATTCACAGCATTATAAATGGCGACAATTGATCCTGTACCAATACTTGAATCTTGATAAAGATGGCCATCTTTATCTTTAATAACGATTACAGCACTTTGTAATCCTTGTGATACAAATTGTAATTGTAATGAATCAACTTGATATAATGCATTTTGTTCATGTTCTGTACCTTGAATTAATGCATGAATATCTCGGTCTGATACTGTTTTTTTCTTGTCAGCAATAGCTTTAAATTGTTTGAATAACTGTATTTGAGCTTTTGGTTCAATATCGTAACCTAATGATTTTAGTTTTTCAGCAAAGGCATGTTTTCCTGAAAGTTTACCTAGCGGCAATTCATTTGTTTTAACACCGACTAGTTGAGGCGTAATAATCTCATATGTCTCTGGATTTTTTAACACACCATCTTGATGTATACCGGATTCATGACTAAACGCATTTTGTCCTACAATTGCTTTGTTACGTGGTACGCGTATACCAGCAAATCTTGCGATTAAATCTGATGTTGATTTCGTTTCATTTAATTTTAAATGAGTTGTTAAACCGTAATGTTCTTTTCTGATATATAAAGCAAGAGCTAGCTCTTCTAATGCTGTATTCCCAGCGCGTTCTCCGATACCATTAACAGTACCTTCTATGCGTCTTGCGCCACCTTCAATTGCAGCTAAACTATTAGCCACTGCTAGACCAAGATCATCATGACAATGTGCGCTATAGATAACGTCTTGAGTTGTTTGAACATGGTTAATGAGGTATTTAAAAATGTTGCCATATTCACTAGGATAGCTATAACCTACAGTGTCTGGAATATTGATTATTGATGCACCAGCATCTACGGCAGTTTGTACACATTTTAATAAGAAAGGTAATTCTGTACGTGTTGCATCTTCAGGTGAGAACTGTACGATATCAAAACGTGCTTTACAGTAACTGACATGTTCTTTAATTGATGCTAGAACCTCTGCTTGTGACATTTTTAATTTATATTTCAAATGAATAGGTGAAGTAGCTATGAATACATGTACAGCTGGATGAGCTGCATTTTTAGTAGCTTCATATACAGCATCTATATCAGGTTTTCGACATCTAGCTAAACCGCATACTGTTGTTGTTTTTAATGCTTCTGATATGGCTTTTACAGATTTGAAACTCCCTTCACTCGAAGCAGGAAATCCAGCTTCGATGACATCTACGCCCCAATGTTCCAACTGTTTGGCAATCTTTAAACGTTCTTCAAAGGAAAAACTAACACCTGGTGTTTGCTCACCATCTCTAAGTGTTGTGTCGAAAATTTGAATATGGCTTTCCATAATTAAATTCCCCCTAAATGATTATTGTTGAATACTTTTAGATTTAATAAATGGCATCATTTTTCTTAATTCACGACCGACCGCTTCAATTTCGTGACCATGTTGTTTTTCACGTAATTGATAGAATTCTTTGAAGCCATTTTCATTGTCTTTAACAAATCGATTTGCGAAGTTTCCATTTTGAATATCAGTTAAGACTGCTTTCATATTATTTTTTACTTCTGGTGTAATGACGCGTGGTCCTGAAACATAGTCACCAAATTCAGCAGTATTTGAAATTGAATAGCGAACATTTTCCATGCCGCCTTCGTACATTAAATCAACAATTAATTTCATTTCATGTAGTACTTCAAAATACGCTAATTCTTTTTGATATCCTGCTTCTACTAATGTTTCAAAGCCACTTTGAATTAATTTATGGATACCACCACAAAGTACAGCTTGCTCACCAAATAAATCTGTCTCAGTTTCTTCTTTAAATGTTGTTTCAATAACACCAGCGCGTGTGGCACCAATACCTTTGGCATAGCTTAGAGCAATATCACGTGCTTCTCCACTAGCATCTTGTTGAACGCCGAAGAGGGCAGGTACGGCAGTTCCTTCTACAAATGTACGTCTTACAAGATGTCCAGGGCCTTTAGGTGTAACTAAGAAAACATCCACATTTTCCGGAGGTGTAATAACACCAAAATGAATATTAAAACCGTGAGCAAATGCTAGTGCATTATGCGCTTCAAGGTTAGGTGCAATTTCTTTTTTATATACTGAACCTTGAATTTCATCTGGTAATAACACCATGATGACATCGGCTTGTTTAGTAGCCTCAGCTACTGGGTACACATCAAATCCATCTTCTTTTGCTTTATCAAATGAATGTCCTGGGCGAATTCCAACGATGACATCATATCCATTGTCTTTTAAATTTTGTGCATGTGCATGGCCTTGAGAACCGTAGCCAATTACAGCAATTTTTTTGCCTTTTAATGCATCTTTAGTTACTTGTTGATCATAATAAACTTTAGTCATAATAAATTCCTCCAAATTGTTATTATAATATTCAAAATTTTCAATCTATTGAAAATTGAATATCCCAATTATTTAAGATGTTAGCTCTATTTATTTTTGATTGTTTATAGGCTAGCGCATCAAAGGGATAATCTATAGTTCAACGACATTGATAACTGTTACTTGTTTTTTTAATTTAGCAATTAAAATTTTAAATAATTTTTCGTTTTCGATATCTGCTGTTAGTAAAACATTTGAAATGCCAGGATCTGATGAGGGCTTAACTTCAAGTTCACTGATATTATATTGAAGACGGACAAAGGCACTTGTAATGCGATTTAGCGTACTGACTTTGTCTTCAACCGTTAATTTTAATGTGCGTTTCATTCTAATCCCTCCATTTCATGATTTGCTTTACCAGCAGGTATCATTGGATTAACAGGTTCAACAGGTGAAATTCGAATTTCAATTAGTGCTGGACCTTCACTACTAAATGCCTTATCCAATTGTTGTTCTAATTGAGCAGGATTATCGATTAAATAACCTTTAATTCCGTATGCTTCTGCTATTTTCATAAAATCCGGTTGATCATTAAAGACTGAATGTGAAAATCGGTGATTAAAGAATTTATCTTGCCACTGTTTGACCATTCCGAGTGTGCCATTATTGATCAGTACAACTTTAATATTTAACTTATATTCATTAAAAATTGCCATTTCTTGGTTAGTCATTTGAAAGCCACCATCACCAACAAAACAAACTACAGTTTTATCTGGTGCGGCTAATTGTGCGCCAATTGCTGATGGAATGCCAAAGCCCATTGTTCCTAATCCACCGCTTGTAGCCCATTGACTATGATGTTTAAATGGATAAAATTGAGCTGCCCACATTTGGTGCTGGCCAACATCGGTGGTTACAACTGCATCTCCATTGGTTATCTTACCAATATATTCAATCGCTTGTTGTGGCTTACAAAACGTTTGGTCATCTGTCGCATATTTGAATGGATGTAAGTCTTTGTTACTTTGACAATGTTGTGCCCATGCTGTGAATTGAATTTCTTTATTAAAGTAGGCGGATAATTTTTTTAAAACCTTTTTACAATCTGCCACAATACCTAAATCAGTTTGAATGACTTTATTGATTTCAGATTCATCAATATCGACATGTACAACTTTGGCATTAGGCGCAAATTGAGCAGGGTTACTCGCTAAACGGTCATCAAAACGACTACCTAAATTGATAAGTAAATCGCACTCAGTTAAAGCCATATTGCTTGCATAGGAACCATGCATTCCACCCATTCCAAGGAATAAAGGATTGTTGTATGGAATGGCACCTAGGCCCAGAAGCGTAGTGACAACTGGAATTTGATATTTTGAAACAAATTGTGTTAACAGTTCATTTGATTGTGAATTATTAATTCCAGCCCCTGCTAAAATTAACGGTTTTTTAGCGTGAGTTAAAAGTGAGACAAGCGCTTTAATGTCATCTACATTTGGTTCGTTTGGCACATGATATCCTGGTAAAGCAAGGTCATTTGTTACAGGTACGGATGTTTTTAAAACACCCATATCTTTAGGAAAATCAATAACAACAGGTCCTTTTCTGCCAGTATTAGCAATATAAAATGCTTCATGTACGATTTTAGGAATATCATCAACATTTTTAATTTGATAATTTGCTTTTGTGATAGGTGTGGTCATCGATAATAAATCTGCTTCTTGAAAAGCATCTTGACCAATGCCAGGTGATGCGACTTGTCCTGTAAAGACGACTAGGGGAAGTGAATCACAATAGGCATCGATAATACCAGTAATTGCATTGGTAGCACCTGGACCACTAGTTACTACGACGACACCTGGTTTGCCAGAAACACGTGCATAACCTTCAGCGGCATGTGTAGCGCCTTGCTCATGACGTGCTAAAATATGTTTAATCTTACCATCATAGAATGTATCGTATAATGGGAGAACAGCACCTCCTGGATAACCAAAGATAAAATCGACATGTTCATGTAATAATGCTTCTACTAATAAATCTGAGCCACTTAATGATTGATGTGAACTAGGGGATTCATCGTCTTGTAAAGTATTGTGTACGAATTGTTTGGGCATAAATAACACTCCTTGTTAAATTAAATTTTCAGGTACTTGCATAATACCGCCAGTATTTGCACTTGTAACGAGCGCAGTATATCGAGCTAGATAGCCTGATTTAACTTTAGCTTTAAACGGTTTGACTTCGGCTTTACGTTGTTCTAAAACTTCGTCAGATTGATGAACATCAATAGTGCGTTTAATTAAGTCAATTGTAATTTCATCTCCATCACGTAATAAGCTAATAGGGCCATCAGAAGCGGCTTCTGGAGAAATATGTCCCACGGCAATGCCTCGTGTAGCTCCTGAGAAGCGCCCGTCAGTGATTAAAGCAACATCTTTACCTAAACCTCTACCAACAATTGATGACGTTGGAGCTAACATTTCAGGCATTCCTGGACCACCTTTTGGACCTTCATAACGAATAACTACGACATGACCTGCACGAACTGTTTTATCATCAATCGCAGCTACTGCTTCATCGTGTGAATTAAAACAAATTGCTTTTCCTGTAAAAACTTTAACTGAAGGGTCTACACCACCAACTTTGATAACAGCACCTTTCGGAGCGATGTTACCAAATAAAATGGATAAACCACCTTGTTTATCATATGGATGTTCTAATGAGTGAATAACTTCAAAATTAGCTATTTCTTTACCTTCATTATTTTCTTTAAGTGTTTTTCCAGTTACTGTAATGCGATTTGGATGGAGAGTGCCTGGTTTTTTCATAAGCTCATTGATGATAGCAGGAACACCACCAGCTTCATGCACATCATGCATTGAATAAGATGAACTAGGCGCTATTTTTGATAAATAAGGCGTCTTTTTAGCAATTTCATTAATTCGCTCTAAGTCATAATCAATTCCAGCTTCATTAGCTATGGCCAAGGTATGTAATACTGTATTCGTTGAACCACCCATAGCCATATCCAGAGCAAACGCATCATCAATTGCTTCTCGTGTAACGATATCTCTAGGTTTTAAGTCATTTTTAATATTTTCAACGAGCTTAAATGCTGCAGCTCTAATCATTTCTCTACGCTGTTCACTTACTGCTAAAGCAGTACCATTATATGGTAGTGCTAAGCCTAAAACTTCCATTAAACAGTTCATTGAATTTGCTGTAAACATACCAGCACAAGAGCCACAAGTAGGGCAGGCATTTTGTTCCATATCAAGAAACTCTTCCTTTGAAATAGAGCCTTCTTTAAATGCACCAACTGCTTCAAACATGGATGATAATGTTAATGCTTTTCCATGAGCTGATAAACCAGCTTTCATTGGTCCACCAGAACAGAAAATAGCCGGTACATTTGTTCGAACGGCTGCTAATATCATACCAGGTGTGATTTTGTCGCAATTCGGAATGTAAAAGACACCGTCAAACCAGTGTGCATTGATAACAGTTTCAGCAGCATCTGCAATGATTTCGCGTGATGGAAGAGAATAGCGCATTCCTATATGTCCCATTGCAATACCATCATCAACACCAATTGTGTTAAATTCAAATGGAATTGCACCCGCTTCGCGAATAGCTTCTTTAGCGATATCTGCTAATTCACGTAAATGAACGTGCCCAGGTACAATATCAATATATGAATTACAGATTGCGACAAATGGTTTGTTCATATCAGTTGGATGTTTTAATGCCCCTGTAGCATGTAATAAACTTCTTGCTGGTGCTTGATGATCACCTTTTTTGATCATATCGCTTCTCATAAATAATTCCCCCGTCGTTGACAATCATGAAACAAAAAAACGCCCCAATAAAATTGGGACGCTGATAAGTCCCATTCAATTAGAAATAGGACTTAAACATTTAGTACAAGTGATACTAAAGTTCCAGCCCTTTGGAGTATAATAAAATAATAATATTTACATTTGTCGGTTGATATAGAAATGTGTGATTAGTCATTATTATACTCCTCTTTTCTTGAATGGTTATAATTTGTTTCAATAGTTTGAATTGTTTTAAAATTCGATAAACTTAATTTACTATAACATGTCATGACAGTCAACCTTAATTTTGAATTTTCTAACAATTGTTTTATTTTGGCAAATGATTATTTAAAAGAGAAATCTATCTTAATTTTTGTTACAATAAATAAGTTAAAATGATTTGTCATGTCCTAGAGATAAAGCCTAGAAGTTTATATTTTAATGCTATTAAATAAGGAGAATGTACATTGATTCGTATCAATAATCTACATGAAATGGATACTTTTGCTGCGAAATTAGTATCAACACTTGTAACTGGAGATTTAATATTACTTAACGGAGATTTAGGTGCCGGGAAAACGACGCTCGCACAATTCATAGGTAAACACTTAGGTGTCAAGCGTCACATCAATTCACCAACTTTTAATATTATTAAATCTTATCAAGGTAGTAAATTAAAAATGCATCATATGGATTGTTATCGTTTAGAAGGAATGGAAGAAGATTTGGGTTTTGATGAATACTTTGATGACGATGGCATTAGTATTGTTGAATGGAGTCAGTTCATTCAAGACTTATTACCAGAGGAACACTTAACGATTGACATTCACATTATAAACGAACAGGAACGTGAACTATCTTTAAATGCACAAGGCAAGCATTATGAGGCAATTAAGGAGGCAATAGAGAATGAATACTTTATTGATTGATACATCAAATCAGCCAATGTCAATTGCTTTGATGAAAGATGAGGAAGTATTAGCAGCAAAAACTACTAATAATAAAACAAACCACTCAGTTCAATTAATGCCTGGAATTCAGGAGCTATTTACTCAATGCGATTTAACAAAAGAGAATATTGATGCCATTATAGTTGCACAAGGGCCAGGTTCATACACTGGAGTAAGAATTGGTGTAACTGTAGCAAAAACGCTTGCTTACGCATTAAATGTACGATTATTTGGCGTGTCATCACTTGAAGCGCTCGCTGCGACAACGCATCAAACAAATCAGCTTATTGTACCATTATTTGATGCTCGAAGAGATGCTGTATACGCAGGTGTTTATCAACATCAACACGGACAATTAAAAACGATTATAAATGATGGCTATATAACGATTGATGAATTACTGACACAACTGCATAGCCTAAAGGAACCTTATATCTTTATTGGTCAAGATGCCAAAAAGTTAAGTGCAAGATTAGATGGCCCAATAGAGGAAAATTTGCCTGATGCAGCAGTGATGCTTGATTTAATAAAACAACCTGCAAATATTTATACGTTTACACCAAATTATCTTAAATTATCAGAGGCAGAACGCAATTGGCTGAATCAGCAACAGAACAACTAAACATACGAGAAATGATTGTCGATGACGTACCTCAAGTATTTGATATAGAGCGTTTGAGTTTTAAACATAGTTCATGGACCATTGATGCCTTTTACCATGAAATAACTCAAAATCAATATGCAAAATATTTTGTGGCGGAACGTAATGGCCAAATTATTGGTTATTTAGGTCTTTGGACAGTGCTCGATCAAGCGCAAGTGACTACGGTCGCAGTGAGCGAAATATATCGTAATCTTGGCTTAGGACAATTGTTGCTTAAATATGGCATGACTTATGCGGCACATACATGTGACACAATGAGTTTAGAAGTACGTGTCGACAATATTATCGCTCAACATGTATACGAAAAATTAGGTTTTCAATATGGTGGTAAACGTAAAAATTACTACGGAGATGGAGAGGATGCGTTAGTGATGTGGGTGAAGTTACATGAATGAAAATATTTTAATTTTAGCGATTGAAACGAGCTGTGATGAAACAAGTGTTAGTGTTATAAAGAATGGTTCAGAAATATTATCTAATGCAGTGTTAAGTCAGATAGATAGTCATAAACGCTTTGGTGGTGTTGTACCTGAAGTTGCAAGCAGGCATCATGTTGAAGGTATACTCCCTACAATCGACGAAGCGTTAGAAACGGCACAAGTATCGATGGAGGATATTACTGCTATCGCTGTGACGGAAGGACCAGGGCTAATTGGGGCACTGTTAATAGGAATTAATGCGGCTAAAGCATTAGCGTTTGCATATGATAAACCGCTCATTCCTGTTCATCATATTGCCGGGCATATTTATGCTAATCATTTGGAAGAACCATTAACTTTTCCATTAATGGCACTTATTGTTTCTGGAGGCCATACAGAATTGGTTTATATGAAAGATCATTTACAATTTCAAGTCATCGGAGAAACGCGAGATGATGCAGTGGGTGAGGCCTACGATAAAGTTGCTCGAACGATTGGACTACCTTATCCAGGGGGACCGCATGTTGATCGATTAGCATTAACAGGAGAAGATGAATATCATTTTCCTAGAGTATGGCTTGAAAAGGACAGCTATGATTTTAGTTTCAGTGGTTTAAAAAGTGCTGTTATAAACAAATTGCATAATCTTAAACAGAAAGATTTGCCAATAAATAAGGCTAATGTAGCAACAAGCTTTCAAAATAGTGTTGTTGAAGTACTAAGTGGTAAAGCTATTAATGCTTGTCAGCAATATGATGTTAATCAACTAATTGTTGCTGGGGGTGTAGCAAGCAATCACGGATTAAGAACAGAATTAAAAAAACGTTGTGCACAAAAACAAATTAAACTATTAATTCCTAGTCCAAAATTATGTACAGACAATGCAGCAATGATAGGTGCTGCAGGCTATTATTTATATCGAGCTGGTATCACTTCAGGATTAGATCTCAATGGCAAAAACCATATTGATATTGAGGAAGCAACAATTTAAGCATTTAGTTAATTAAATTACAGGGAGACATTATTGTAAATAATAAAGATAGTCTAAGACATAAAGTTCTTAGACAAATAAAAAAGCAATTTCTATTGAAATAATGATGTGCCCCCCCATAAAGTTAGATCTTTAATCCAACTTTATGGGGGGCACATCAATTCATTTGAGTACTATTTTTCTAAGATTTATGTCCCTGACTCACTTAACTATATATAACAGTAGTTAAGTGAATTTTAAATGCACTTATACCAAGCTTTTTCAATTCTAAACAATCTTGCGGGGTGGGCAATACAAATTCAAAATGAATGCTGTCCCAAAAAGCTTATATGTCCTCAACTATCTCTTTGGCATGATGATAAATATCTAATGGAAAGTTTGATATTCTCAGCAATTCTATAGCATTTCTAGTATTAGCTTTTCCAGGCTTGACTTTATAGTCAAAAGCAATAGATTGCTTCTCAATGATTTCATTAAAATGATAATTTGAATAATCTAGTAAACTTGATAATTCGATATCGTGTGTTGCAGCTAAAATAAAATAGTTATTCATATTACTTAAATAACTTAAAACGGATTGAGAAGCAGCAATGCGCTCTGTCGTGTTAGTACCTTTGAATATTTCATCGATAAAACAATATATTTGGCGTTTTGACGAAATATTAAATAGTCTGCGAATTGACTTCAACTCTGCCATGAAGTAGCTATCACCAGATAATACATCGTCAGCATTAGCCATAGAACAATATACATGTCCTGGAACATATTTAAATTTAGCAGCGACAGCAGTTTCAATTGTTTGCGCCAAAATAAGATTTATCGCAATAGCTTTCATAAATGTTGATTTTCCGGAAGCGTTTGATCCTGTTAGTAAAATATTGTTTTTAAGACATAAATTATTAGGTACAGCACCGTCAATAAGTGGATGAACTAATTCAGTAAATGTACATAAGGACTCATCTTTCACATGATTGTCTAATATTTCAGGCTGACACTGTATATTTAACGTGGTTTGATAGAGTGCTACAGAATAATGATTATCTAACATAGCGATATAATCATAACTTTCAAGAACTTCATCAATATACTTAAAAAAACTACGTTGAATAATATGAAAAATAACATAATCTAGCATGAAAATTATTTTAAATAACAAAATAATGCTTGAACCAATGTCGTTAGCATCTAATTTAACTAAAATACCACTTAAATATCGTGAACTTTTAAAATGATTAAAGTTAATATTCAATTCAGGTGTTCCGTCAAGCTCATTTAACTTTTTACTTTGTGTTAAAACATTTGAAGTATAAAAAATTGATTTTAAATCTTTTTCATAAGTTCGTTTCAAAAATACAGACAATAAAATATTAATCGAACATACTAATAAGGTTAATAAAATACCTAAATTTTTATTAAATACAATAATCAATATGCTCAAAATAGGTAAGAATGGAGTAAGCATCAATAGATTATTTCTTTTAATAGCGGTTAGTTGATCGGGAAAAAAAGGATAATATTTTTTCCAACTTTTGATAATTTGAGTGATAAATAATTTCTAAATGATTCTGACGTTTTAATTTTATGTATTAATGTTTTATTATTTGCTTTAAACATACCACGTAATGTTGCATAAAGTTTCATTTCTCCAATAGCAGTAAAGTTATAATTCATCGTTTGAAACAAGCTATCCATACTTAAATCGCTCCATGTTTTATCATCAACCAAATTATCATGAGCATAATTCGAACGATAACTTTGATATTGATAATCATAACGAGCGTTTGGACGAATAAATTCTTCTAGGCGCTCCTTATTCGTCCAAAGTTGTTTGATTTTGATAGTTAACTTTTTTTGCTCAATAATAGCAGTTGTGATACTTACAATAATAGTTAGTATAATTATAGCTAAAATAAATAAAAATATTGTATTATCGAACATTTTAATCCCCTTATATTAATATATTTATAGGTAATAATTGATATTATTTCATAACTTATTTGGATATGCAAAATATAATAAGTTTAAGCGTAGTTTGTACGTCAAGAGGGAACGTTTGTACTTATCAACAATCAGTGCACAACTTGTGGATAACAAGTGGTTATATATGTGGATATTGTAAAATTTGTAACAAATATATTGAGCAAAAGTTACAATTTACCTGTGGATAACTAGGATAACTTTGTGGATAGCTATCTTTATAGGTTTTATTATGTGAATAAATATTTTGACAAAGTCGTTAAAAAAAGCAGGAAAAGTAACAAATTGTACTTTTCTTGCTTTTTAACCGCGTGTTTAATTTAATAACATTTCTTGTAATTCTTCCCATTCAATTAATGTTTGTTCTAGCTTTTGTTCGGTATCAGATTTAATTTGGCTTAGTTCGTGAGATTTTTGTGGATTATTAAAAACTTCTGGTTGAGTTAACTGTTCATCAATATCAGTTATTTGTGTTTCAAAGGTTTCTATGCGTGTTTCACATTGTTCAATTTGACGTTCTATTTTACGTTGCTGACGTTTGTGTTCTTTTTGATTAAAATAATTTGAATGATTATCGTTGTTAACATGGTTTTTCTCCAATTTATTGTCAGCACGTTGTATGTTTTCATGTGCTTTGATAGCTGCTTGTTCTTCGGTTTTTTCAATATAATATTGATAATTACCAAGATATATCTTACCGCCGTCATGATTTAAATCAAATACTTTATTGGCTAATTGATTTATAAAGTAGCGATCGTGTGAGATAAAGATAATTGTACCTTCAAAGTTTTGGAGTGCTTGTTCTAACATTTCTTTAGAATCAATATCTAGATGGTTTGTAGGTTCATCGAGAATAAGCACGTTATCACGCTGTAACATTAATAAGGCAAGTTGTAGGCGTGCTTTTTCTCCTCCAGATAAATCATTGATAATTTTCTTAACATCTTCTTGTACAAAGAGGAAACGGCCAAGTACAGCGCGAATATCTTTTTCATTCATATTAGGATATTGGTCCCACAAATAATTTAAAATTGTTTTATTCGATTTAAATTCAGCTTGTTTTTGATCATAATAACCGATTTGTAGGTTTGCACCAAATGTCACACTGCCACCAAGCTTTTCTTGTTTATTAGCAATGGTTTTTATCAGCGTTGTTTTACCTACGCCATTTGGTCCGATAACGGCAATATGATCTCCTTTCGTAATTTCAATATTAATTTCTTTTGTAATGGGCGTGCTGTAGCCAATAAGTAAGTTGTTTATATGCATCACGTCATTGCCTGTATTGCGCTCAAAACTAAACTGCATATTAGCACTACGTGCATCGAGCATCGGTTTATCTATGCGTTCCATTTTTTCTAACATTTTGCGTCTACTTTTAGCCATGCCACTAGTAGATGCCCGGGTAATATTCTTATCGACAAATGTTTCGAGACGTTTTATTTCATCTTGTTGCTTTTGATATTCTTGCATACGTTTTTGATAATACTGATCGCGTTGTTCAATAAAGCGTTCATAATTGCCGACATAATGCTTTACTTCACCAAGAGCTACATCATACACTTGTGTGACTATTTTATCTAAAAAATAACGGTCATGACTAATAATGACAATAGCACCTTGAAAATATTTTAAATAATCTTCTAGCCACTGAGTTGTTTCCATATCTAAGTGGTTAGTCGGTTCATCTAGTAATAATAAATCGGGATTGTTTAATAACATTTGAGCTAATGACAAACGTGTTTTCTGACCACCACTAAAATCATTTATTGGTCTATCGAAATCTGTCTCAGTAAAATTTAGACCGTGGAGTATCGTTTTTATTTTACTTTCATATTGATAACCATCTTGATGTTCAAATTGTGAACTCAAAGATTCGTATCGCTCCATGTGCTGTTGATAATCTAGTGATTCATAATCATTTCCATGTTGTGCTAACCAATCGGTTTCTTGTTTAATTAACTGTTCCATATTTTTAAGATGGGTAAAGGGTTTAGCCATTTCTTCAAAAACTGTGGCTTCAGAATTTAAAGTCATCTGTTGAGTGAGATAACCTATTGTTAAATTTTTAATTTTAGAGATATGGCCATGATCGTAGTCTTCAACGCCAGCAATGAGTTTCATCAAAGTGGATTTTCCAGCGCCGTTACGACCGACAATGCCGATACGTTCTCCAGTTTTAATTTCAAAATCGACATTTGTAAATATATCTTCACCATCGAATGATTTTGAAATGTCATTAAGTTGTAAAAGTATCATTCAACCTTCACCTTTCTAATTAAGAAAATAAAATATAAAATAATAGTATATAAATGGTTTTCATAATCTATTGCATAACGTTACTATTTATTTTACAGTATTACATTTAAACTTGGAAATAGGACATGTTTTTTTTATTAAGTTACGGTATAATGAGCCAGTATGTTCTTTATTAGATGAAATACATTTTATACGTAACTAATTTTGCTCTAATTAGTTTGAATAAAAATACTATAAACCATTCAAACAAGAGGGGGACAAAAAGATGGCTAAAGATGGTGTCAAAATACCAAGAGCAACCTTAAAACGCTTACCGCTATATTATAGATTTGCTCAAAGGGTTAAATCAAAAGGATATGACCGCGTAAATTCGAAGACAATCAGTGAGGCATTGAATATTGACTCAGCTACGATTAGACGCGATTTTTCTTATTTTGGTGAGCTAGGTAAAAAAGGATATGGCTATAATATTGATGGCTTGTTAGAATTTTTTAAATCTGAATTAAGTGATAGTGATACCATAGAAATAGCACTTGTAGGTGTAGGTAATTTAGGTAAAGCACTACTTAATTATAATTTTTCGATTCATAGTGAAATGACGATTACTGAAGCATTTGATATTGATGAAACGATGATTGGTCAACAAATCGGCCAAGTAACTATAAAACATATTGACCGCTTAAAAGAAATATTAGCTAAAAAAGATATCGATGTTGCAATTTTGACAACGCCAGAAAAAGCGGCACAAGATGTTGTCAATCAATTAGTTGATGCGAATATTAAAGGCATTTTAAATTTCACTCCACGTCGCGTTAAAGCACCATCTACGGTTCAGGTACAACATATTGATTTCGGAATTGAGTTACAGTCGTTACTTTTCTTTATGAAAAACTATTCATAATTATAGAGAATATATATTGGAAGTGTAATGAAAGTCAAAAAGACTTTTGTTACGCTTTTTAAATTTAAAGAAAATATTATTACTGTTTTTTTATGCTTTCAAATTAGAATCGCTAAAAGATAGTTATGATATTTCTAGCTTTAATTGTAGCATTATATTTAGCAATCATTTATCTAATTTTTGGTCACTCAAATGCTTTAATACTGTGTCGGTAGTAGGTTTTCTGAGGGGGGTATGTACAGAAAAAATATTATTAGAAGTGGTCTTAGTTTTAATCATACAATTTTCAATAGTTATCCATGATCTTTAATACGTTTAACAATGAATTTAATTATCTGAATTTCTCATTTTCAATATTTACAGTTACTAACACAGTAATGTATAATATCTTATTATTATTATCGGAAAAGAGGGATTGAATGATTTGGATGATTATTAGTGGTCTTATTGTAGGAGTATTATTAGGTTTTGTAATGCAACGGACAAGATTTTGTCTTGCTGGTGGCTTTAGAGATATGTATGTACAAAAAAATAATAAGATGTTTTATGCGCTACTTGTAGCAATAACCGTACAGAGTGTCGGTCTAGTTATCTTAACAAGTTTAGGATTGTTTGCTATACCAGATAGTACATTCCCAATAGTAGGAACTATTATCGGTTCATTTATATTTGGTATCGGTATAGTATTAGCTGGTGGCTGTGCAACAGGGACTTGGTATAGAGCAGGCGAGGGATTGATTGGCAGTTGGATCGCATTGATCATGTACGCTTTAACAGCTGCAGCAACAAAAACGGGCATTTTATTACCTGTGATGACTTGGGTAAATCAACCTACAAATGTAAATGCAAGTATGGCACAAACAACCGGTATTCCAATGTGGATATTTGTCATTGTACTTACTGTTATCACGCTTTATGTTGTTATTAAAACATTGCGTAAACCCAAACCTAAGGTAGCAGTTCCAAAATTAAAACAAAAATATCACGGTATTAGACATTATTTGTTTGAAAAACGCTATCATCCGTTTGTAGCTGGTATTGTTGTTGGTTTAATTGCTTTATTAGCGTGGCCAATGAGTATTTCAACTGGACGAGATTATGGCTTAGGGATAACTACGCCGTCTGCAAATC
The DNA here is from genome assembly GCF_001812565.1 of Staphylococcus sp. HMSC059F04. Taxonomy (NCBI): domain Bacteria; kingdom Bacillati; phylum Bacillota; class Bacilli; order Caryophanales; family Staphylococcaceae; genus Staphylococcus; species Staphylococcus sp. HMSC059F04. Next base: position 20,831 of record NZ_KV809458.1, read on the forward strand.
TTGTAACTTATCTCATTACTGGTGATTCAAAACTTATTGACTGGGGCGTACTACTGGTTCTTGGTATTTTTATAGGATCATACATCGCAGCTAGAGGTGCACATGAATTTAAATGGCGCTTACCAGATATACGTACGATTCGAAATAGTGCAGTAGGAGGTATATGCATGGGCTTCGGTGCTTCTGTTGCAGGTGGTTGTTCAATAGGAAATGGTTTAGTAGAAACAGCTATAATGTCGTGGAAAGGTTGGATTGCACTTTTTGCAATGATTTTAGGCGTGTGGTTTACAAGCTATTTTATTTTTATAAGACCAATGAAACAAATACAGCAAACAGATAAAAAAGCGAATAAAACAGTATCTCAAACACAATTATCATCATAAATAGGAGGAATAGTATATGGTATATGAATTAGGTACAGTAGGAATGGTTTGTCCATTTCCATTGATAGAAGCACAAAAGAAAATGCAAACATTAGATGCTGGTGATGAACTAAAGATTGACTTTGATTGCACTCAAGCTACAGAAGCAATTCCAAACTGGGCTGCAGAACAAGGATATCCAGTGACAAACTATGAACAATTAGATGATGCATCATGGACCATTACAGTTCAAAAAGCTTAAAGTAAGATTTAAATAGATATAAAAAATAAACAATGGTTAAAATAAACTGTGAAGAACCTTCAGACATTTGTACTTCACAGTTTATTTTTCGATCCACCTTGTTATATTATGTTACATATTGTGTTAATTTATCTTACGTATTTTTGTCATTTTTTTAGAGTATCATTATGATATTTTTAAAGGAAGTGGTAATTATGAAGATGGATGACACAATATTTTTATTTTTATGTACATTACTCGTATGGGTAATGACACCGGGGTTAAGTTTATTTTACGGTGGTCTTGTACATTCTAAAAATGTACTTAATACAGTGATGCAAAGTTTGACAGCCATGGTGATCGTAACGTTTACCTGGGTTTTGCTTGGGTTTTCGTTAAGCTTCGGAAAAGGGAATATGTTTATTGGTAATTTTGACTTTATAGGATTACAACATGTTGGTTTTGAAATTAATAGTCAACTTAGTCCGCATGTTCCGTTTGCATTATTCATGCTTTTTCAAATGATGTTTTGTACGATTGCTATTTCAATTCTATCAGGTTCAATTGCTGGACGAATGAGATTCTTTCCATTTATGATATTTATTTTTATTTGGGTACTTGTTATTTATAGTCCAGTTGCACACTGGGTGTGGGGTGGTGGTTGGATTCAACAATTAGGTGCACTTGATTATGCAGGCGGCACAGTCGTTCATATTACATCAGGTATTTCAGGCTTAGTGCTAGCCATTATGATAGGTAGTGGCAAGAAAGTTGAGAAAATCAAACCTCACAATTTACTTATTGCCTTGATAGGTGGGATTTTAGTATGGATGGGTTGGTATGGCTTTAATACCGGAAGTGCATTTGCTTTTAATGGCGTTGCACTTACATCATTTATTAATACTGTTATCGCAGCTAGTGGAGGTGCGTTTGGTTGGTTAGTATTTGAATATATTATAACTAAGAAACTGAGTTTACTTGGATTATTATCAGGTGTGCTTGCTGGTTTAGTCACAATTACTCCAGCTGCTGGCTATGTTACTACACTTAGCGCCTATATCATTTCAATTGTAGGAGGTATCTTCTGCTATATAGTTATTAATCATATTAAAGAAAAGTATAAATATAATGATACACTTGATGCATTTGGAATACATGGCGTGGGTGGCATTATTGGTGCCATTTTGACAGGCATCTTTCAATCCCATCAAGTAAATTCGGACATTACAAATGGCTTAATATATAATGGAGACTTACACCCAATATTTATCCAAAGTATTGCTGTTGTTATAGTAGTATTGTATTCTATCCTTTTGACATGGATTATCGGTAGAATATTACAAAGAATAAGCCCTATTGCAACTACAGTTGAGGAGGATGAAGTAGGATTAGATCAGATTGTGCACGGAGAAAATGCCTATTTCTATGGAGAATTAAATAAATTGAACAAAAGGCATTAAATTTTTAAGACTTAAGTATAGATAAAAAGTATTTAAAGCGATTACATTTATGATAAAATAAGATATAAAAGAGAAACAGAGTGATTAGGTGTGACGAAGATGAAAAATATAGCAGATATTGCCAGATTAGCTGGTGTTTCTAAAAGTACAGTTTCTCGCTACTTAAACAATGGATCGGTAAGTACAAAAACAAAAGAAAAATTAAGCAAAATAATCAAAGAGCAAGATTATCAACCTAACCAATTTGCACAAAGTTTACGTGCTAGACACACAAAAATGATTGGTGCGATTATTCCACGTATGAATTCACATGCTGTAGATGAAACTATCAAAGGCGTTGCACATGTCTGTAAAGAGTTAGAATATCAATTACTGCTTAATTATACCGGACTGGATCTATCAGAAGAAATTATTGCACTAGAGACACTATCAAGAAGTAAGGTTGACGGTATTATTTTAATGGCAACGCGTATCACGCCACAACATTTAGATGTAATTAATAAGATAAATGTGCCGGTTATTTTAGTTGGTCAAGAACATTCTGGCGTTAATAGTATTATTCATGATGACTATTTAGCTGGTAGTTATGTAGGACGTCAAATAGTTGAAGCAAATTACAAACAAGTTTACTTCTTTGGTGTCACTGAAGAAGATAAAGCAGTTGGCCAACAACGTAAAAATGGTGTACTTGATATTTTAGCTTTGAACCATATTGACGTCCAAGTTTTTAAAACATCATTCCAGTTTATGGAAGCTAAGAATGATGTGAAATTGCATCTACAATCAGTACACACGGCAGATGCTATTATAGGAGCTACAGATACAATTGCCTTGGCTATACATAGTTATTGTTCGCAACCTCATCACAAGTTAATACCACATAAAATATATGGCTTTGGAGGAGATCCAATAACACAAATTGTGACACCGCAAATCAATACGGTAATGTATCATTATTTTAAAGCGGGTCAACAAGCTTTATCTCAATTGCATCGGCTCATAAATCATCATGATGCACAGCTACTGACAGTCATACCAGTAGAATTATAAAAATAACTAAATTTGTTATTGTCTTTGGATGGAACCGATACCATCTAAGTGATAAACTATGAATGAAAATAAGTAACAACAAATTGATGGAGGTAAATCATGAGTGAATGGACAAGAGAACAACGCTATCAAGGTATCGATGATGTTCCTCAATCACAATTAATTGAATTGAAACAAAAAGTTGATGCTTCACATTATAGACAAACGTATCATATTCAACCTGAAACAGGACTTTTAAATGATCCTAATGGTTTAATATTTTATAATGGGACTTATTATGTATCACATCAATGGTTTCCATTAGGAGCTGTTCATGGTTTGAAATATTGGTTTAATTATACTAGTAAGGATTTAGTAAGTTTTACCCCGCACGGCCCCATTTTAGAACCAGATACTGCATACGATAGTCATGGTGTATATAGTGGAAGTGCTTTTGAATACAACGGTCAACTTTACTATATGTATACCGGAAATCATAGAGATTCAGAGTGGAATCGACACTCTAGCCAAATGTTAGCTAAAGTTGATGAGTATGGTGACGCAGTAAAGTTTGAAAAACCAGTTATTCCAGCACCACCAACGGGATATACACAACATTTTAGAGATCCAAACGTTTTTCAAAAAGATGGGCAATATTTTATGATTATCGCAGCTCAAAACGAACAAGAAAATGCGTGCTTATTACTTTATAAAATGGAAGAACAGGTTAATGAATGGGCGTTTGTAGGTGAAATAGCGACACAGTTATCGAACTTTGGTTATATGTGGGAATGTCCGGATTTTTTCAAACTTAATCAGACTGACGTTTTACTATTTTGTCCTCAAGGTATTTCCCCTGAAGGAGAGCGCTATAATAACATCTACCAATCGGGCTATCTACTAGGAACATTGGATACTCAAAAGCCAGCATTTGAGCATCAAGATTTTAAGGAGCTTGATTATGGATTTGATTTTTACGCACCACAAACCTTTCTAGATAAACAAGGTAATCGCATTCTCATTGGTTGGATGGGTATGCCTGATACGCACTACCCAACAGATGACGAAGGGTGGGCACATTGCCTAACATTACCAAGAGTATTAACAGTTGAACATGGTAAACTTATTCAACGTCCGCTACCAGCGTTACAAAAGTTACGTCATAATGAAGAAACAGCTGAAGGGTATGCAAATAAATTCACAACAAAGTTACATCCATATGAGGGACTACATTATGAATTAATAATTGATATTCTAGAAAATGAAGCTTCCGAAGTTTATTTTGAATTGCGAACATCAAAACAACATAGCACGCTGATTACTTATAATAAACAAAGTCAGCGGTTAACATTAGATCGCAGTGATAGTGGCACTTTACCAGAACCGGTTAAGGGAACAACAAGAAGTACGATTTTAGATACACCATTATCCCAATTACAAATATTTGTCGATACATCAAGTATAGAAATTTTCTGTAATAACGGAGAACGGGTGTTAACTTCACGGATATTCCCAGATGAGCAGGCAACAGGTATTAAAACGTCAACCGAATCAGGTCAAGTTTATTTAAAATTTACAAAATATGAGTTAAAGGATGAAAAATAAATGAGAACCCTTTATGCTATTGGAGAAGCATTGATTGATTTTATTCCAAATGTTGTTAATTCGGAATTGAAAGATGTTACAGGATTTACAAGACAAGTGGGTGGTGCACCAGCAAATGTCGCGAGCACAGTAGCGCGTCTTGGAGGGCAAGCTCATATGATAACGCAGTTGGGTCAAGATGCATTTGGTGATATTATTGTTGAAACGTTACAACAAATTGGCGTAGGGACGTCCCATATAAAACGTACTGACATCGCTAACACAGCATTAGCTTTTGTCAGTTTAAAGGAAGATGGACAGCGTGACTTTTCATTTTACAGAAAACCATCTGCAGATATGCTATATCATCCAGATAATGTTGAAGAAATTGATGTGTCATCAGAAGATATCATGCATTTTTGTTCAGTAGATTTAATAGATAGTGATATGAAACAAGCGCATTATAAACTCATTGAAAAGTTTGAAGCGCAACGTGGAACGATTATTTTTGATCCAAACGTTCGCTTACCTTTATGGAAAAATGCAGCAGATTGTAAAAAGGCAATAAATGAGTTTATTCCTAAAGCAAATATTGTCAAAGTTTCTGACGAAGAGCTTGAATTTATTACTGGTGAATCATCATTAGAAGCGGGTATTCAAGCTTTATTTAAAGGGCACGTGGAAGCGGTAATTTATACTGCAGGCTCCAATGGTGCGTCCATCTATTTGAAAAATGGTAAACATATCTATCACGAGGGATTTACAGTCAAAGCTATTGATACAACAGGTGCTGGAGATGCATTCATTGGAGCAGTTATAAGTCGCTTATTATTAGCTGAAGATACACCAGTGACACAACAGCTTGAACAAGATGGCGCAGAGATATTAGAATTTAGTAATTGTGTTGCATCTACTGTAACAACAAAATATGGTGCTATCGAAAGCATTCCAACCTTAGAAGAAGTTAAACAACAATTAAACAAAAAAACTAGCTAGAGCGTTTCTGTGAATATTAATGGGTGGTGGACAAAGTCTGATTTATTGTCAAGATTTTGTCCGCCACCCATTATTTCATGTTAACTAATAATTATATTTTTTTAACATTGCGTACTGATGCATAACAATGTTCACCATTTTTAAAATATACAACACGTTCTTTTGAATTGATTGAAGAGATATTGTGTCGATTGACAACAAAACTATTATGGCATCTAAAGAAACGATCATCGATTTGACTAATTTGTTTTAGATTACCATAAAACTCAATTTGACGATTATCTAAATGTGCAATCAATCGATGTGAATTTGTTGATGATTCAAAAAACATCACTTCATCATATTGCACATATACAGAATTACTACCGCGCTTAAGCTCTATCGTTTCAACGGTACGTTCTTTTGACAATAACTTTAAGCGCGTATGTGCGGTTTCAAGGCAATCGATAATACGAGTTTTAAGTTCGGCAGGGTCATCTTTAAAAATAAAATCCATAGCCGATACTTTGTAAACAAAAGTTAAATATGTCAGCTCACTATGACTTGTAACAAAAATTATGTTACCTATCGGATCATACTTTCTTATTTCGCTACCTAACTTGATACCGTTTATGTCAGCTTCTAATTGAATATCTAAAAAATAACAACCAACATCCTCATTTTCCTTTGACATTTTTAAAATTTCATAAGGATTATCTGTAGCTAAAGCAATTTCCATTGGTTTTTCTTCAATCATGATATAGTTATTGATGATCTCAACCATATTTTCACGTTGTTTAACATCATCTTCACAAATGTAAATCTTCATGTCTTCACGTCCTTATGGTATATTATTTAAAATTTCTACTTTTTGTATGAAATATCCATTATCAATAGTAGTATCAAGTAAAGTATTTGGTGTTGCATCTATAATTTCTTTTAAATTAGATAAACCTAAACCACGATTTTTGCCTTTAGTAGAAAAATTCTCTTGAAAAAGTTCATGAATTTTGGGCGTTGTATCGCTACATTTATTCATTACAATAAATAACACAGAATCCTCATTTTTTATAAAGGCAATGCGGATTAATGCATCTTCTAAACTTTCTGAAGCTTCAATGGCATTGTCAATGATAATGCCAATCACTCGACTTAAATCAACTGTGTTCATTTCAATATGTTCAATTAGTTCTGGAACCTCAATGCTGATGGGAATGTTTTTTTCTTGCGCTTGTAAAATTTTGGTTGTCACAAGACCTTTGATGGCACGAACCTTTAGCTTATCTGTACCATTAATTTTAATAGAATTCATTTGTAAATTGTCTTTCATCGATACAATATTATTATTAAAATATTCTCTTAAACCCGGCATATCATCTTCGCGTATATACTCAGACATGGTAGATAAAATATTAACATAATCATGACGGAACTTACGCATTTCGTTATTAATCGATTCTATTTGCAGCGTGTACTCGTAGTATGTTTCTATCTCTTTTAAATTACGCTTATACTGCATCTCCCTATGTACAGAGAATGTAATAACGATGATAAAAATTGCAAGGAAAAACAATATTCCTACAAAAATAATCGCAAATATTTTTAAATCTTGATATTCTTGTTTAAATATTTGCGTGTATAAATAGAGCATGATCAAAGATAAAATAAGGAAAATAGATATTACTGATATGTATATTTTGTTGAAATACAGATAGGTTTTTTTTAGCTTATTAATTAGAAACCTAATGAAATAAGCACAAATTATTGATATTAGAGTAAACGAAACTAATATTATTATTATTTGAACTATATAACTTAAAGAAAAATAATCAGCAATTACACTAAGGATGACAGAAATATAATTACTAACATACATAATAAGCGCAGAACCAAAGATTGCTAAAACGGAATATAAGCCTATTTTCAAATAAAAGAATATTAAACATCCAATTATCAAAAATATTAAAGACTGTCTACCTATCACGCCAAACAGTATAGTTGAAGGGATTATGATACCAAAAATGGCAAAATAATCCCTCATTTGAAATTTAATATCGGCTACTATTTTAGCAACAAATAACAACATTAAAGATTGAAAAATTGACAATGGTATACTATTTAATAAATCCATTCTTTACACACTTTCTATTAATTACTTTCTTTGTAAATCAATTAATTCTTGTGGTACTTCTGGCTCATCAAAATAAGCGTTACAAATATCTTGAGCAGAAAAGTTTCCGATAAATTCAAAAATTGCACTAATCCCTTTTGTAAATAATCCGCTTAATAAGTTCATGATTACGTTTCCTCCTTGGAAAAGAATATTGGTAATAACGTAATAGCTTCAATGCACATGCCTAAAGCTATTAATTGCATGTATGGCTCACTTACAAACAACATTAGCACCAAAAAACAGATTGAAATAAGAATGGCATTTCTTTTCTTTTTCTTTCTGAGATGGGGCAGTATGGGTTGTTTTTTAGTTGCCGATGGTGCGTAACATATAATAATTATGAATGCGATAAATGCTAGCAAAATCATGAATGTCCAAGACACTTGAAAATGCACAATTGACCAAGGTAATGCCACAAATAAAACTAAATTTTGAATGTGGCACAACAATGATGACCTTGCGTGTGCACCATGCGCAAAACGTCTAACGAAAAAATACGTTAAGTGTGTAATTAATGTGTAAAGAAAGGTATGGAATAAAAGAGCAACACCATAAGTAACAATAGTTTTGAAAAAATTACCTAATGCGACTTGTAAGCCTAGGCGTATCTTCAAAAATTGAATATGGTCTAGATTGTTTTGACGCTGCAAGTATCTAGCAAATCTTTCAATTTTTTTGTCTATCGCCTTCAAATTAGCGTCACGCTCCTTGGTATCATTATACAATTTTACGCAATTCATTTGATCATTAATGCCTAACTGTTTAATTCGCATACAAATATGTTATATATATGTTCTTTGTTTAATTTTAACATATTTAAGATACAGTTAAGAATAAAAATGAATTAGTTGAGAATTTTTAGACTATTTATGTAATTATCATGTTTTAATATAGACATATCACAGAGATGTGATAGATATTGATAAAGCTTTTTGAAAACTAATTGGATTGTAGCTACGATAAGCTTTTCAATTTTCCAACAATGATTGTAGTAAGTTGTTGGAGCTGTATATTCTCAATAATAGAAGTTATTCATTCTTAACTATGTTTTCTTCGTTAAATTGATTAATTATTGTTAAGCCATCCCAACTTAATGATAATTGATGAATTGCTAACATTGAGTTGTGTAGGGCTCAATGTAGATAATTACGCTTAGCTACTTAACTGTAGAAGGTAATTATTGTACTAGTGTTACTCTAGTCAGAAGATTTTCATAATTAATAACATCCCCAAATTATTATTGAAAATAACTGTAAAAACATTCCCTTAATAAGCGAAAAAAGTCGTGAGTCACTCCCAAACTCACGACTTTTATTTGTTTATTTGTATAAATGTGGCACTAAGCTGTCAAATACAGGTATTGCTTTACGTTGTTGTTCAACTGCATCTATATCTATAGTAACTGTAAGTTCTTTTTCGGTGGTAGATAATTCTTGAATGATTTCGCCATTAGGATTAATAACCACGGAATGTCCGGCATATTGCGTTTTTCCATCATACCCACAACCATTACATCCTATTACATACATATTATTTTCGATTGCACGTGCTTTTAGCAACACTTGCCAATGGTTAAGACGTGCACTTGGCCACTGTGCAACATAAAATGCAATTGTCGCACCGCTTCTTGCAGGATATCTTAGTAATTCAGGAAATCGTAAGTCATAACAAATCATTTGTGTCACTTTTACACCGTTTGATAATTTAAATGTTTCTGGAACATTTTTACCAGCAGTTAGGAATGCTGGTTCATCTAACATGGGAACTAAATGCATTTTGTCATATTGGTTTATCACTTTACCAGTTTTATCAATTGCAAATGCAGTATTAAATATGTGGTCATGATGCTTATTTGATACAGACCCAGCAATAATATCTACTTGATATTGTAGTGCTAAATTTTTAATGAAATCTGTACTTCTTTCTAAATCAAAATCTGCTTTTTCTTCTAGTTGCTCTAATGCATATCCATTATTCCACATTTCAGGTAGAATCACGACATCAGTGTCTTGTTGTAAAGAATTCGAAAACCATGTTTTTATTTTATGTTCATTTGCATTCACATCTGCATAAGCAACGTTAAATTGTAAAAGTTGAAGTTTCATCGTTTCACTCCTTAGGTGATTGTTAAATCTAATTTACTAAAAACAATAAAGAAACGCAAAAAGAGGGCAAGGAATAATCAATTTTGATTTATTCTGCCCTCGTTTATATAAAAAGCTATTTATAATGCTATGGATTATTTTCGTACAAGAAAGCGTGCGTCGACAGGTTGAATTTCTTTTTCATTAGGTTCTTCACGCACATCTCCAAATGGCATTTGAGCCATTAATTCCCAAGTTTCAGGAATATCAAAGTCTTGATGTGTTACTGCATCAACCAGTGGATTGTAGTGTTGGAGTGAAGCACCAATACCCTTTGTACTTAGAGCAGTCCAAATCGCAAATTGATGCATTGCGTTTGCTTGTGTTGACCAAATCGCAAAATTTTCTGCATAAGAAGGCATTTGTTCTTGTAACCCTTTAACTACAGATTGATCTTCAAAATATAATATTGTACCGTAAGAATGTTTAAAGTTATCGATTTTTTGTTCAGTTGCAGTGAAGTCTCGATCAGCACCCATTTTTTCTTTTAATACAGCTTTAGTATTATCCCAAAATTGTTTATTCTTATTATTCAATAATAAGACAATTCGTGTTGATTGTGAATTGAAAGCGGAGGGCACATGTTTTATTGCTTGAGTCATAATTTGTTCTAATTCCTCATCACTAATAGAAATGCTTTCTTTTAAATTATAGACTGTACGTCTTCCCTCGATAGCATTTAGAAATGATTTTTCACTATTTTTGCTAAATAAACCCATTTTAAAAACTCCTTTGCCTTTTAATATACTTAGTATAATAGATATACTCAACGAAGTGAAATAAATTTACTTTAAAGTTTCAGAAATATTAATATTACTTTTCAATAATAATAATTAAATGCATATGTATGTAAACTTCTTTATACTAGTAAGTGAAAGAAGTCATGTCATGTAGAGAGGAGGTGGAATAGAGATGACACGAAAAAAGACAAAGATCAAATATTTATCTGCAAGTTTTGCTATTGCTGTAAGCACACAGGTTATAAGTCCGCATATAACTCATGCACAGGATAATACACTATATAACGAAGTTACTAATGAAAAACCACCGGCTCATTCAGATAATTTATCACAAGACAATAGTAACCAGAAAGATTCAGATAATACGAACCAACCAAGCAATTCGTCAAATAGTGCCAACAATGAAGGCAAAGACAACAGACCAAATAAGCCATCGGATGGTACGGATAACGGAGGCAAAGATAACAGGCCAAACAAACCATCGGATGGTACGAATAACGGAGGCAAAGATAACAAGCCAAACAAGCC
>NZ_KV809459.1:0-28348 GCF_001812565.1 Staphylococcus sp. HMSC059F04
TGTTTTTCTGAGATGTATGTCCCAGACCCTTTTTGTGCCTTTATTATTATGTTATATTTTTTCAATTTCGATAAGCAGATCACCAGTAGCGATGGCATCACCATTTGCCACAGTGACTTGCTTAATTATACCATTGAATGGTGCTTGTATTGTTGTTTCCATTTTCATAGCTTCAGTTATTAATAACGGTTGATTTACAGAAACTTCATCTCCTACAGCAACTTTAACTTCTGTCACAGATCCAGGCATTTGCGCACCAATATGACTTGGGTTCGTCTTGTCTGCTTTAGGTTTTACATTCACATTTGTTTTAACATTTTCATCTTTAATGTAGATACGTCGTGCTTGACCATTCATCACAAAATAGATTGTACGATTGCCATTTTCATCTGGCTCACTAATCGTTTCCAATTTAATAATCAAACGTTTACCAGTATCAATTTCAATTTCTACTGTTTCTCCATGACGCATTCCAAAGAAGAAAGTAGGTGTATCTAATAATGATAAATTACCATATTGCTCTTTAGTCGCTATATATTGTTCGTATACTTTAGGGTACAATACATAACTAATTAAATCTTGATCAGTCACTTCTTCTTGTTGTTTATTAGCCAATTCTTTACGTACTGCATCAAAGTTTACATCATCCAGATATTCACCTGGTCGTGCGGTTAACGGCTGCTGACCTTTTAAAATAACATCCTGCAATTGCTTATTAAAACCATTAACTGGTTGTCCAATTTCCCCTTTAAAGTAAGAAACTACTGATTCAGGAAAATCAAGTTTATGACCATCTCTAATCACACTTTCTTCGTCCAAATCATTTTGAACCATATAAAGTGCCATATCCCCAACAACTTTTGATGAAGGCGTAACTTTAACGATATCACCAAATAAGAAGTTAACGCGGCGATACATATCTTTAACTTCGTCAAAGCGTTCTCCTAAACCTAAACTTTTAGCTTGTTGACTTAAATTTGAATATTGACCACCTGGCATTTCATGTTGGTAAATTTCAGTATTTGGAGATTTAATATCACTTTCAAAATCAATATAATAATCACGCACATGCCCCCAGTAATGACTCAACGTTTCAAGTCCAGCGATATCAGTACGCATATTACGATCAAAGCCATTTAAAGCATAATATAAAGAGTTCGCGCTTGGTTGACTTGTTAAACCACTCATTGATGCGACTGCTGTATCAATAATATCTACCCCAGCATCAATTGCCTCTTTGTATGTCAACAATCCGTTGCCACTTGTATCATGTGTATGCAAATGAATAGGCATATCAACAGCTGCGCGCAATTCGCCAATTAATTCATATGCTGCTTTAGGTTTCAACAAACCTGCCATATCTTTAATCGCTAATATATGGAAACCTTCACGTTCTAATTGTTTAGCTAAATTTACATAGTATTCTAACGTAAAGACATTAGAACGCTCCGGATTTAAAATATCACCTGTATAACAGATGGTACCTTCAGAAATCTTACCTGCTTCTTGCACCGCTTCATTGGCTACCTTCATTTGATCAACCCAATTTAATGAATCGAAAATTCTAAAGACATCTACCCCAGCTTTGGCGCTTTCAGCAACAAATTTCTTGATAACATTATCGGGGTAATTCTTATACCCCACCGCATTCGACGCACGCAACAACATTTGGAATAATACATTTGGAATTGCTTCACGAAGACGTTCTAATCGCTCCCATGGGTTTTCTTTAAGGAAATTATATGCAACATCAAAGGTTGCGCCACCCCACATTTCAAGTGAAAAACTATCTTTAAAGACTTCAGCTGTTTTTGAAGCAATATTCATTAAATCTTTTGTACGTACTCTCGTAGCTAAGAGAGATTGATGTGCATCTCTAAAAGTGGTATCAGTAATTAAGACATCATCTTGTTGACGCACCCATTGTGCAACATGATTTGGTCCATGCTGATCTAACAATTGTTTAGTACCAGACAAACTATTGATTTGTTTCTTTGCAATACGTGGTATAGAAGTCGTTTCATAATCTGGTTTAGGTCTTTGCTGAACATTTGGGAAGCCATTGATTGTAACATTGCCAATGTATTCAAGTGTTTTTGTTCCCCTATCCAGTGTCGGTTGTATATCAAATAATTCAGGTGTTTCCTCAATAAATTTAGTTGTATAATCACCGCTTCTAAATTTTTCATTTCTCATCACATTAATCAAAAATGGAATATTCGTTTTCACACCACGGATACGCATCTCACGTAATGATCGTTCCATTTTTTCTTCTGCTTGTTTAAAAGTCACGGCATGCGTTGATAATTTGACAAGCAATGAATCATAATAAGGTGAAATTTCCGCACCTTGGAATCCATCACCAGCATCCAATCTAACGCCAAAGCCACCACTAGAACGATAAGCAATGATTGTACCTGAATCAGGCATAAAATCATTAGTAGGATCTTCTGTTGTAATGCGGCATTGAATTGCATATCCTAAAGTATGGATATCTTGTTGTTGTGGTAAACCAATTTCCTCACCAAATAAGCTTGCACCATCAGCCACTAATATTTGAGTTTTAACAATATCAATACCTGTAATCATTTCAGTGATCGTATGTTCTACTTGGACACGAGGATTGACTTCAATAAAATAAAAGTCTTCACCTGAAACTAAAAATTCCACCGTACCGGCGTTTACATATTTGATTTTAGTCATTAATTGTAAAGCTGCATTACAAATTTTCTCTCGCAATTCTTTTGACAAACCAACAGATGGCGCTACCTCAACAACTTTTTGATGGCGACGTTGTACTGAACAATCACGCTCATATAGATGCACAATATTGCCAAATTCATCTCCAATAACTTGTACTTCAATATGTTTAGGATTATCAATGTATCTTTCAATATATACTTCACTATTGCCAAAAGATTTTTCAGCTTCAGATTTAGCACGATGAAAGGCATCTTCTAATTCGTTCGCTTCCCTAACGATACGCATACCTTTACCGCCACCACCACTTGTGGCTTTAATCATTAACGGATAGCCCGCCTCATCCGCAAATGCACGAGCACTTTCAAAGTTTTCTATCGGTCCATCTGTCCCTGGTATAACAGGTAAATCCGCATTTATTGCAGTTGTTCTTGCTTTAACCTTATCCCCAAACATATCTAAATGATCTAGATGAGGTCCTATAAATTTAATGCCTTCTTCATGGCATCGATGTGCAAAATGTTCATTTTCACTTAAAAAACCATACCCTGGATGTATGGCATCTGCACCAGCTTCTTTAGCTACAGCTATAATGCGTTCGATGTTCAAATAACTTTCGGCTGGTCCCAAATCTTTACCAACTAAATATGACTCATCAGCCTTATATCTATGTAAAGAACTTTTATCCTCATTAGAATAAATTGCGACCGTTTTAATATTTAATTCAGTTGCTGCTCTAAAAATTCTTATTGCTATTTCACCGCGGTTGGCAACCAGTAACTTTTTAATGTGTTTCAAAGCAGTGACACCCCTCTTATTATTTGAAAATTCTAACTAATTAGATAATAAAATTTTATCTTAATTTACGCTAAAAAGCCATTAATATTTTGTGAAAATATGCTAACAATACACAAACTAAAACTGACCATAAGCGAATAAGCAAAAGTTATTATATATCATAATTTAATTTTATCATCATTCAGTATTTGTTGCTATACTGTATCTAAAACTTAGTAAAATAATCATAAATGATTAAATCCAGCTAGGACATACATCTCTCCAAAATAGCATTAAAGGTAGTTTGACATATAAAGACAGACTTCAGCATCCCCAACTTGCGTTGTCTGTTGGCTTTCATTTCGAAAGCCTCTTCGTTGGGGCCCCACTTTTAAGTGTTTTGGTGAAGGGCTTCGTATTTTGTCTTAATGGTACTTTAATGATAGAAATAATGAAGAAGTCAATTTCTATTGAGTTTCAGTAGAAATTGACTTCTTCAACTTGTCAGAGGCTTCTATGTCGCAGCATCTTGGATGATAAATGATTCAAATAGCTATAAAGATAGATGTTACTACATTATGCGTTTTGGCATACTTTTTTGACGTTGTTTGCGTAATTTATCTTCTTTCTTAATTTGTTTACCAATCATAAGCAATAAGCCAAGTGCAATGCTTAAACTAATCATTGACGAACCACCAAAACTAATAAATGGCAATGGCACACCTGTCAATGGAATGGTTGCAGAAATGCCTCCTAAATTAACAAATGTTTGACTGCCAATATAGCTTGCTACACCAACACATACAAGTTTATTGAAATATGATGTCGTTTTATTTGCAAGTATAAAAGCTCTATAGACAATAAAAAATAATAAGCCTATAACGAATAAACCACCGACTAATCCTAATTCTTCACAAATTATAGCAAAGATGAAATCGGTATGTGGTTCAGGTAAATAACCTAACTTCATCACACTGTTGCCTAGTCCTCGACCAAATAGACCTCCATTACCTATAGCTATAAGTGAGTTAGAAATGTGATAACCCGTTCCAGCCGATGATGCGAACGGATCAACTAATGTACTAAAACGCGCTTGTAAATAGCCAGGCAAATGTCCTGATAATGCCACTATAAGTAATACTATGAAAAAAGCTGCAGCAATAGCCGTTAAGATGATAAAGAACTTTCCTTTGAAAAACTTTTCAAAGCCTAAACCTGAATATAACAATATCGAACCAAATATAATAATAATCAATAATGTTTGCCCAACATCGCGCTGTAAAAAGACAAGCGCTAAACAGAATAAAACTAATCCCACAGGTGCAAATATTAAAGTAAAATCTTTTTTTACTCTAGGCATTTTTCTATCAATAATAAAAGGGATATACATAATAATGGCAATTTTAAGTAATTCTGACGCTTGTAAGTTCATAAACCCGAGGTTAATCCAACTTTTTGAACCATTAATGTTCTTCCCAATAATGAGCGTTAAAAGTAGTAATAGTATGATTGTCCCCATAATACCTACCTGCACTTGAGGGTTTTTCAAAATTTTGCCGTTTAGCAAAAATGCAATGACAAACACAATCGCAAAACTCAAAATAACATAGAGTAATTGTCGATCGTAAAAATACGTACCAGCTACCTCGACGCCACCAGTTAACGTTCCTTTAGTGGCAGCAACCATACTTGCACTATATACCATAACTAATCCAATCAGGCACAATATCACATAAGCTATTAATAATGGATAATCGATAAATTTAGATGTTTTACCAATCTTTCTCATTAAATTTTTAAAATTATTCATAAAGTTGATCATCCAATTCTAAATTTTAAACTAGTTATTCCATCTGAAAAATTTATATTTTAAAATTATGTAAAGAAATCTTTCTAAACTATTATATACTTCAAGCGAGCTATTTCTCAAATATTAACTGACTATAGCTCATAAACAAAATCAAACACAACATTCATCATACTTAACATAAAAGTGACTGAGAATATTAAGTTCAATTAATACTCCAGTCACTTGTCATCAACCCGCATGTATGTATCTTGTTAGTACGCAACACTTAATTATATATAAGTTATTAAAAACAACCGTTTATTATTTAACATCTGTAAATGCTTCATGTAATTTTGAAAGTTCTTTCTCAAGTCTTAACATTAAATCTTTGCCATCTTCTTTATCAACAAGCCCAAGTTGAACAGCAAAATCAACTTCTTTTTGTAGGCCAAACATTTGAGTATCGAGAACTTCTTCATATAATGGGCAAGATGGTAACGTTAAATTATCTATTTGAACTTTGATAAGTTGTAATATTCTATCTGCATCTTTGTTTAATTGTTCATATGCCACACTTTTTAAATTAGTTTGGTTCGCCATCACATACTCCCCCTATCCTTAAATATCTTCATGTAAAAAGTTTATCTTACTACATACCAAAAAGCAAGTGAATTTCAGTAAAGGAAATTTTAAATTTATGCTAAAATGAAATCGTAGTTTAAATTTAGGGAGTGGAACATATAATGATACAGATAACAGGTGAAGTTAAATATCCGATTACATTGGATAGTACAACTTGGATTTTTGATGATCGTAAAGTCAGTATTTCTGACCTTGAACAAGGCGTTTTTGACGGATCTAAACCCATTGAATTTGATGATAATAGAGAATGGAATCGTGCCATACTTGAAGGTCAAACAAACCCACCAACACTTAATTCTGAGATTAAATATAAAAAACGTGCCGTCTTAGAGGACTCTTTCGTCATTAATATGACTCCGTTTTTCAAAAATGCTGAACCGCATAATAATGCAACAATGATTCGCTTAATTGATAAAAACCAAGATGCTATCGATGTTCCATTAGATTTACTCCCCTATTTATTTTTCCAATTCGCTAAAGATGGTAAACGTCTCTATGAAGACAATGCTGTTGATAGTTTTGTTTATACTCAAAATAAAGGATATGATTACCAGTTTAAGCATATAACTCATATCGAGGTGATTTAATTTGCGTGAAGTGCAATGTATCATTTGTGATCGCAAAGTATTTATTGATGAAGCAACCGTTGAAGCTAAGCGATTACAAAATAATCCTATACGCACGTTTATGTGCGACGATTGTAAGAGTCGACTGGATAAACCTAAACAACGACCTTATACACAAGAAACACAAAGAAATGCAACAGATAAACGCTGTCACAAACAGCCGAAAAAGTCGCTCAAGAAGAATAAAAAAACTGCAAAGACTAAAAAAACTGATTGAAGTCAATACTTCAATCAGTTTTTTTATATCACTTACTAATCTAGTTTATTCGTTATCTTGCATCATTTGTTTTACACGTTTTGCTTCTTTTTCGCGTGCTGCTTTGTTTAAAATTTTCTTTCTCAAACGAATACTTTGCGGTGTTACCTCTACTAATTCATCATCATTAATATACTCTAACGCTTCTTCCAACGTTAAAATTCTAGGACGATTCATTGTTTGTGTTTGATCTTTTGTTGCAGATCGCACGTTTGTTTGGTGTTTTGCTTTTGTTATATTTACAGTTAAATCATTTTCACGATTGTGTTCTCCAACAATCATACCTTCATATACTTCAGTACCTGGTTCCATGAAGTTAACACCACGATCTTCTAAACCTATAATGGCATATGCTGTTGCTTGACCTTGATCCATTGAAATCAATGCACCGTTACGACGACCACCAATTTGTGCTTTCACTCGCGGTCTAAACTCTTCAAATGTATGATTGATAATACCGTATCCACGTGTCATAGACATGAATTCAGTTGTGTAACCAATCATACCACGTGCTGGAACCATAAAGATTAAGCGCGTTAAACCATTATCCGTTGTTGTCATATCAACCATTTCGCCTTTACGTGCACCTAATGATTCAATCACAGCACCTGCATTTTCAGAAGGTACTTCACATTGAACACGTTCAAATGGTTCACTTAATACACCATCAATTTCTCTTAAAATAACTTGTGGTTTAGATACTTGAAGCTCGAACCCTTCACGTCTCATATTCTCAATTAAAATAGATAAATGTAATTCTCCACGACCAGCAACAATCCATGTATCAGGAGAGTCAGTTGGTGATACTTTTAAGGAAACATCTGTTTCAAGCTGTTGTTCTAGACGTTCTTGAATTTGACGTGCTGTCACAAAATCTCCTTCACGCCCAGCAAATGGTGAATTATTCACCTTAAATGTCATTTCTAATGTAGGCTCATCAATGCGTAACACCGGTAATGCTTCTTGATTATCCGTTGGCGTGACCGTTTCACCTACGTTAATGTCCTCCATACCAGAAACAGCGATTAAATCACCGGCTTGCGCTTCTTCAATTTCCTCACGTTTTAAGCCGAAATAACCAAATATTTTAGTCACACGGAAATTTTTTACACTGCCATCTAATTTAATTAATGAAACATTATCACCTACATGCATTTTCCCTCTGAAAACTCGCCCAATACCAATACGGCCAACGTAATCATTATAATCCAATAATGCTACTTGGAATTGTAATGGTTCATCACTGTTATCAATTGGTGCTGGCACATAATCAATAATTGTTTCATATAGTGATTGCATATTTTCATCTTGTTTCTCAGCATCAAGACTCGCTGTACCATTTACAGCTGAAGCATAAACTACTGGGAAATCTAATTGCTCATCGTTAGCTTCTAATTCGATAAACAAATCTAGAACTTCATCTACTACACCTTCAGGTCTAGCAGATGGTTTGTCAATTTTATTAACAACCACAACTGGTTTTAAATTTTGTTCTAATGCTTTTTTCAATACAAAACGTGTCTGTGGCATCGTACCTTCATACGCATCTACTACTAAAACGACACCATCAACCATTTTCATGATACGCTCTACTTCACCGCCAAAATCAGCGTGTCCAGGTGTATCTAAGATGTTAATTCTTGTTCCTTTATAGTCGACTGCAGTATTTTTGGCAAGAATTGTAATACCACGTTCTCTCTCTAAATCATTAGAGTCCATCGCTCTCTCGTCAACATGTTCATTCTCTCTAAAAATACCCGACTGTTTAAGTAATTCATCTACTAATGTCGTTTTACCATGATCGACGTGAGCAATAATTGCGATATTACGTACATCTTCTCTTCTATTAGTCATATTATTATTTCCTTTCTTAGGTAAACTCCCACTTTTAATTACAACTTTTTTATTATATCATACTATTAAGAAATGATAAGCAAAAGGTGGGGTGGGGTATGCAAAATCAAAAACAAAAATCAAAATCTATATTTTGGATATTATCAATCTTAGCTGTTATATTTTTAGTGTTATTTAGCTTCAGTGTTGGTGCTGGAAGTGTTCCAATGATGATTTTAACACTTATATTGCTCATTGCAATATTTGGCATAGGCTTTACACTTAAGAAAAAATATCGTAATAATCATTGGCTATAAACTTCAGATGAATATTAGAAGAGCCTGGAACATTATTCTTGTTCTGGGCTCTGAACTCTATATTGGCAGTAGTTGACTGGATTAAAGATACGCTTATACAAGTTTTTTCAATCCTAGTCAACCATGCTGGGGCGGGACTTCGAATTTATAATGCATTCTGTTCCGCTCTCTTTTATTTGTAATATTTAGCATGTAATTCTGTTAAAGTTTGTTGATGTGGTAAAAAGAACTGTTGAAGAAGTTCTTCGTGAACTGTTTGATTAGCCATTAAAACAGAATCAGGATGTGTAATCTCTAAAGTTTCTCCTAACAAATTACTTCCCTTGCCACCAACTTCATTTAGTATAATTAACCCGCCAGCAAAGTCCCAAGGTTGCAATCTTGGTGTAATGTATGCTGCTAGTTGTCCTTTAGCTACAGCAATAATTTCAAGTGCAGCACTCCCGTACGCACGGGAACTTCTAGCACGATTTACAACTGGCTGAAAAATCGGCCCAATGATAGGCTTTGTTACCCAGTTAGGATTTATACCAATTAAACTTGATTTTAATTCTGATGTACCAATTGCTTCAAGACGATGATTATTTTCAAAGGCTCCCTCATGTACTTTTGCATGATATAAAGCATCTTTCATAACATCATAAACAAATCCTGCATAGGCTTTTCCGTTGTAATAAATACCAATAGAAATCGCAAAATTTTCACGTTGATGCACAAAATTAAGCGTGCCATCAATAGGATCGACAACCCATACTACTCCATCAATATTTCTGATGTTATGTCCATGTCCTTCTTCTCCAATCACCTTATGTTCAGGATAGTTGGAGTGAATTGCCTCATAAATATATGTTTCTGTTGCTTTATCAACATTAGTTACTAAATCATTCGGATTTGATTTCGTTTCAATACTTAACTTTTCTTTCATCATTAATCTAACATTATTGCCTGCTTCTAGTATTAAACTTTTCGCAAAATCATATAGTGCCACGGTACCATCTCCTATTATCTATCATTATACATGATTCCACCTACATTGTTATATACAATACAATTTTGTTTTCCTTTTCAATAGATCTTTAAACGTTATTTCTATAATCAACTTCGAAGTCGAATAGTGTGGACTTATGCTACAATAGTAACAACCTTATTCCATTATAAAGGAGTTAAACAATGACTAAGTATACGTTTAAACAAAAAGATTTTAAAGCATTTGATGTCGATGGTTTAGATGCACGCATGGAAGCTCTAGAAGCGCATGTTAGACCTCAATTACGTGCTTTAGGAGATTATTTTGCTGATTATTTTACATCTCAAACAGGTGAAACATTTTATTCACATGTAGCAAAGCATGCACGTCGCAGTGTTAATCCACCTAAAGACACATGGGTAGCATTTGCAACGAATAAACGTGGTTATAAAATGTTGCCTCATTTTCAAATTGGGCTATTTAAAGACCATCTGTTTATCATGTATGGTGTTATGCACGAAACTAAAGATAAAGCCCAACGTGTTAAGACATTTGATAAACACTTCGATACGTTAACACATTTACCTGAAGATTATCGCATTTGTCTTGATCACATGAAACCTGATAAACCACTTATCAAAGACTTATCCGTCGACGAATTACATGAAGCAATTGATAGAGTCAAAAATGTGAAAAAAGGCGAATTCTTTGTTGCACGTACACTTGCACCAAACGATAAACGCTTAAAAAGCGATCGAGCTTTCCTAAATTTTGTTGAAGAAACATTTAACGAATTTATTAAATTCTACGCATAATTTTAGCCATATAATTATTCTAACCTTGCCACTGACAATGAATCATTTCAAATGTCAGTGGCAGTTTTTTTAATTGCGTTTTATTGTTTATGCATTCAACCGATATAGTTGATACTATAATTAGGTGTTATCGTACTGACCAAAAAATTATATATTTTCTTAAATAAGCATAATTTTTTTCTAATAATAAAAAAAGTTTAGGTTGACCTAATTTTTATTTTAGGTTAATATTTATACATCTACTATTAAGGAGTTTTATGAATGAATAAGAGAGACACTACACATCAACCTAAACATCTAAGCTTAGATGAAATTAATAATACGATTAAATTTGATTCAAATGGTACATCAAGCCAAAAATTTCTAGCATTTTTGGGCCCTGGCCTATTAGTTGCTGTTGGTTATATGGACCCCGGAAATTGGATTACTTCAATGCAAGGTGGAGCACAATTTGGATATACCTTATTATTTATTATCTTAATATCCAGTTTATCTGCTATGCTACTGCAAAGCATGACACTGCGTCTAGGGATTGCGACCAGTCATGATTTAGCTCAAATGACAAAACATTATCTTTCAAAACCAGTGGCAATTATTTTCTGGATTATTGCAGAACTTGCCATTATAGCAACAGATATTGCAGAAGTTATAGGTAGTGCCATCGCACTAAATTTGTTGTTAGGCATCCCATTGATTGTTGGCGCGATTATTACAGTCTGTGATGTATTTTTATTACTATTTATAATGAAATTTGGTTTTAGAAAAATCGAAGCCATTGTTGGAACATTAATTTTTACTGTATTAGCCATTTTTGTCTTTGAGGTATTTATCTCTTCTCCAAGTACAACAGCTATTTTAGAAGGGTTTGTTCCTCATAAAGAAATCATTACAAATCATGGAATTTTATATATCGCGTTGGGTATTGTTGGAGCTACAATTATGCCACATAATTTGTATCTACATTCATCTATTGTCCAATCACGCCAATATGATAGACACTCTATAAAAGAAAAAGCACAGGCAATTAAGTATGCAACAATTGATTCTAATCTACAATTATCCGTTGCCTTTGTAGTTAATTGTTTATTATTAGTATTAGGTGCATCACTATTTTATGGCGTTAACCAAGATCAACTAGGTGGCTTTTATGATTTATACCATGCATTACGGACACAACCTATTCTTGGAGCTGCGTTAGGTGCTATCATGAGTACACTTTTTGCTGTTGCCTTGTTAGCTTCAGGTCAAAATTCGACCATTACAGGAACATTAGCAGGTCAAATTGTTATGGAAGGTTTTTTAAATATTTCATTACCTAACTGGTTAAGACGTCTTGTCACTCGAGCAATTGCTGTTATTCCAGTTATTATTTGCCTCATCATTTTTAAAGGTAATGAAGAGAAAATTGAACAATTACTAGTATTTTCACAAGTATTTTTAAGTATTGCCTTGCCGTTTTCACTTATACCGTTACAGCTATCTACAAGTAACAAACAGCTAATGGGACCTTTCGTAAATAAATCATGGGTTAATTATTGCTCATGGATACTTATCATTGTTTTAAGTGTATTAAATGTTTATTTGATTATCGAAACATTTAAAGAATTTATATAAATGGCTCCTAATTTAAAATAAAACTCGATCTATAGGACATGCTAAAGACCGAGACTCGGTAAAAAATTTTTCAAAGCGAAAATTTACAAACCCTTTCATTTGGGATTGGTTATGAACGTTCTTCTAGGAGAACCAAGCTATTCAATATGAAGTATCAAGATAAAAAAGCTCGTAGATGATTGTGAAAAATCATTTACGAGCTTTTATTTTATAAATTATGTCTTAAACGCTATTAATATACACGTAATGCTGCAACTTTTCATTTAATAGATATATGGATTTTCTTTCTTTTCTGCATGTTTATATTGTTCTACATGCCAATCGGAATCATTTTTATATTGGTTTCTTTTAACAATCAACAACACAATAACGATTAACCATAAAATCATTGCAATGATGTTCATACTAAATAGTCCTATTAAAACTGCAGAAATAAATAGAAATATTGCAATAAGTGAACGATTTTTTATCAATGTTGTCGCAGCGATTCCCAATATAGTTGAAAATGCTAAAATGCCTATGAAAAACACCATAATAAAATGAATTAGCTCTGGGGTCACTGTAACGTTTTTACCAGCAAATTGTTTCGCCATTTGTTCATATTCTTTCACATTATTCTTTTCATCTGTTAAAAGCATGGATAAGATATTAAAAAGCAAAAAAATTAGACTTAGACCATTTGCTATCCATGCAATGACCAGCTCTTTCTTTGTCTTCAAATAGCAACTCTCCCTTATTGTACTCAATATCTATCATACTAAAAATATATGTTAAAAGCGAATACATTATAATAATAAAAAGCGGAACATCAGTCTTTATTGACTCGATGCTCCGCGCTTTACTTCATAGTTTATTTTGAATCATCAAGATGACTTTCTTGCTGATCTTTTGCACTATTTTCATGATTAAATATTTGTTTACGTTCTTCATAGTTCATACGTCGCTGATTTACTGCGCTTGGCTGATTTTTACGTTTTTCTTTCATACGCTGATTATAAGCTTTTCGTTTTTCACGTTTTCTTGCTTTAATTTCAGCTTTTTCTTGTTTGCGTTGCGCTTTTAACTCTTTTTTATCTAATACCGGTTCTTGTTGGACAACTGCTTCATTAAATGGGGCAGCTCCTTCATCGCTAAATTCATCTTGATATTTATTCTTATGATATTTTGCCTGTCTTGAGAGTATTTGTGGTGTCTCATCTTCATCATCTGTTGATTGATAGTCACTCATAATCGCACGTTTAGGATATTGATCATATTTATCATCTTCGTTAAATGATGGATTGCTCGATTCTTGTGGCATGTGATATGCCATGCCGTCGTTAGGCTGATGACGTTCATAATCATCATATATCGGTGGCTGTTGTTGATAATCCGGCTCATTATAGCGATTATCAAAGTTATCATCATAACCAGGATAGCCATATGCAGGTACTATTTCTACCTTATTCTTTCTTGCAAACATCATAATAGCAATGATAAAGAAGAAAATAGGAATGATTAATGTCACAAATAAAAGTACGAGTGGTAGCGTAACAACAGATGCAACTAAAAATAATATTCCTGATAATATTCTAATATTCATTGAAATCAGTGCTAAAAATGAGATGAGCAAACAAATAATAAAATATACTATCACTGCCCAAATACCGTTTTGTAACCAAATTACAAACTGAGTTGTATTAAAACCATTATTACCTAATATTTGTTGAATTAAATCATTGTTATTTAATGTGGCTTCTAAATTCTGTATTGACGTATCATTACTGAATGAAACTAATGCAATAAACATAGTAATAATTGTCATTAGCAACAAGAAAATCCAGCTAAACCAACCAAGTATTTTTTCAGTTAAACGACTTACAGGCCGTTTGATTTGAGTATACTGTTCTCCTGACATTTATTACAACTCCCTTACCATCCTTATCAAATAATTATATCGAATTTTAACTTAAATAACTACAATTTTATGCTACTTTAACGACATTTTAAAATTCAAAAAGCTTTCATTATAATTCCCAAGTGTTCGCTGACCAAGATCTTTATATACTTCTAAGCGGGCTTGTTCTTGTTGTGTTGGATAGAAACGATGATCGTTTCTAATTTCATTAGGTAGTAACTGACGTGCTGCTTTATTTGGTGTCGCATAGCCTACCCATTCCGTATTTTTCTTGCTATTTTCCGCATCTAAAAGGAAGTTTATAAATTGATATGCGCCCTCTTTATTTTGAGCTGTCCTTGGTATCACCATATTGTCGAACCATAGATTGGAGCCTTCTTTAGGAACAACGTAATTATACTTATCGCTTCCTTGCACAAGTGGTGCAGCAACACCACTCCACACTACCGCGATGTTACCTTCATTTTGCTGCAACATCATTGTTACTTCATCACCAACAACGCCTCGAACTTGTGGTCCTAGCTTTTTCAAATCTTGTTCAGCTTGTCGTATGTGTTGTGAATTGGTGTCATTTAAACTATAACCTAATTTATTTAAACTTAATCCTATAATTTCTCGCGCCCCATCGACAAGTAATACATCATTACGATATCGTTCTTGATATAAATCAGACCAATGATTAAATGATGCGTCTGGATATGCTTGTTTATTGTATAATATACC
Organism: Staphylococcus sp. HMSC059F04; assembly: GCF_001812565.1. Lineage (NCBI taxonomy): Bacteria > Bacillati > Bacillota > Bacilli > Caryophanales > Staphylococcaceae > Staphylococcus > Staphylococcus sp. HMSC059F04. The sequence goes on from NZ_KV809459.1 coordinate 14,957, forward strand.
CACTGTACCAAAAAAATATGGAATAGAATATTGATTTCCCTTATCATAAGACTTGTCTAAATAATCTGGGTCTAAATTTCGCATATTAGGTAATTTATGATGATTCAATGGCACAAGTAAGTTCGCACGCTTTAATTTTTGTACCGTATATTCACTTGGAAAAGCAACGTCATAGTGAGTACCACCATTTTTTATTTTGGCTTCCATCGCCTCGTTAGAATCAAACGTTTCATATATAATTTCTATCCCCGTTTGATTTTCAAATTGTTTAATCAATTCAGGATCAATGTATTCTCCCCAATTATAAACATATATTTTTTTACCAGATTTTGCTTTTTCATGTCCACTAAAAAGATGACTTATCCCTAGACAAAGCAATCCAATAACCAGCGCGCCGCAAACTAATTGAAGAAACTGTTTCATCGTAGCATACCTCTTTTCAATCTAGGTTTACGCTTTAAGGAACGCTGGATACCATAATAACCAACTATACCAATGACGATAACAACAAATAACAGTGTTGAGATCGCATTTACTTCCATACTTATTCCTTTTCTAGCCATGGCATAGACTTCAACTGATAGGACACTAAAACCATTCCCAGTCACAAAAAAGCTAACCGTAAAATCGTCTAATGAATATGTTAAAGCCATAAAAAAACCACCTATAATCGCAGGCATTAAATTTGGAATAAGTACGCGACTTAAAATTTGTGATTCTGTTGCTCCTAAATCTCGTGCAGCATTTAATATATTGTGATTCATTTCATAAAGTTGTGGTAAAACAACAATAACTACAATTGGAATACAAAACGCAATATGCGATGCTAAAACAGTACCGAAACCTAATCCGATTCCCGTAAAATGTCCAAGCGCAGTAAACATAATTAAAAATGAAGCACCGATAACTACATCTGATGACACCATAAGTACATTGTTTAATGTCAATAATGTTACTTTAAGTTTCTTCTGTCTTAAATAGAAGAGTGCTATCGCTCCAAATGTTCCTATAACAGTTGAAATTGATGCAGCCAATAGCGCTACTGCTATTGTATTAAAAATAATTGCCATGAGTTTGTCATTTTTAAATAAGCTTTGATAATGTTCGAACGTAAAATGCTCAAAATGTATCATATTTCCACCAGAATAAAATGAATAAAACATTAGAAAAAATATTGGGACATATAAGATGACCAATAAGATACTTATATATAATTTGCCATACCATTTCACATTGGTCACCTTCTTTCATCGTTAGATTTCGTAATGATAAGGATGAGTGCCATAAATACAATTAAGACGATTGCAATCGTAGCTCCCATACCATAATTTTGAATCACTAAAAACTGTTCTTCAATAGAAGTACCTATGTTGATTACTTTGTTACCTGCAATTAATCGCGTTATCATAAATAACGATAATGAGGGAATAAAAGTAACTTGTACCCCTGTCAAAACACCTTCTTTTGTTAGTGGCAATATCACTTTTCTAAATGTTGTAAATGGGTTTGCACCTAAATCACTAGATGCTTGAATTAGATTTACAGGTATTGATTTCATACTGTTGAAAATCGGCAATATCATAAAAGGAATATAAATATAACTAGCTACAACTAAAAAGGCAGCTGATGTAAATAGCATGTCTACTTTTGGAACATTTAATATTCCAAGTACTTTATTAATCAGCCCATCGTGACTAAGCAAACCAATAAAAGCATATGTTTTTAATAACAGATTAATCCAAGTTGGAATAATAAGTATTAATAACCAGAAATTAGGATTTTTAGCGTTTCTAATAAAATATGCAGTTGGGTAACTGATGAACAACGTGATCATAGTAATTAATGCGGCATAAAGAATTGAGTCCCAAAACATTTCAAAATACTTATACTGAAATATTTGTTGATAATTAGTGAAACTAAAATGTCCATTTATATCGGTAAATGAAAAATATATTAACAATAATACAGGCAAAATTATGAAGATAATCATCCATAATATATAAGGCACTAATAGTATCTTTTTAATATTACTCATCATCAGTATCCTCATAGCTTTCAATACGTTTATCAAATTCCTCTTCAGTTTCTCCTGGAACCATGATATGAATAGATTCTGGTTCAAAATATAAACCAACTTCACTACCCACATCCGCCTTTTTAGTAGTTTGTATAACCCATTCATAGCCCTTTCGATCTACACAACAAATTTCATAATGCACACCTCTAAAGAGCAAAGAATCCACTGTAGCTTTAAACAAACCAGCTTCGGCTTCTATTAAAGAGATATCTTCTGGACGAATCACAACTTCAACCTTTTTACCAGAAGGAATCCCCATATCAACACAATCAAAATCCTGCCCATAAATATTAACTACATAATCTTTGACCATGGTGCCATTTACAATATTTGATTCGCCAATAAAATCAGCTACAAAACGATTCACTGGTTCATCATAAATATCTGTTGGTGTACCAAATTGTTGTATTTTACCGTCTTTCATCACAAAAATGTAGTCACTTAATGCTAAGGCTTCTTCTTGATCATGCGTAACAAAAATAAATGTAATACCCAATCGTGATTGTAATTCTCTGAGCTCATATTGCATTTCAGTACGTAGTTTTAAGTCTAAGGCTGATAATGATTCATCTAACAATAATATTTCTGGCTCATTAACAATCGCTCGAGCTATAGCTACACGTTGTTTTTGACCACCACTCATATCATTAATACTGCGCTGTTCGTAACCTGATAACTTTACTAACTTCAAGGCATCTGTCACTTTTTGATCAATATCTTTTTTAGATAATTTCTTAAGCTTTAAACCAAAAGCAATATTATCATAAACATTGAGATGCGGGAATAACGCATAATCTTGAAAAACGGTATTGACCTTACGTTTATTAGCCGGTAAATTTTCGATAGAACGATTTTGATAAATAATCTCTCCACTGTCTGGTGTCTCGAACCCCGCAATAAGCTTTAAAATAGTCGTCTTACCACATCCTGATGGACCCAATAAAGTATAGAAATAGCCTGATTCAATATCTAAATCCATATGGTCAAGAATATTTAAATCATCATAGCCTTTACTCACTGATTTAAATGATAATAATGGTTGCATAACGTCATAACTCCTTATAAATATGATGCAGTTGCTACAATCAATATCGTAACGTTCTGCTTGCTGTTATTGCATAATTGATGAACATCATTTGCCCTGAAATAAAGTACATCTTCTGCATTTGCACGATAAAGTTGGTTCCCGAGTGACAAAGTAATTTGCCCTTCTAAACAATAAATAAAGGTATCTGAATTAGAAGGCTGAAAATGTTTATATGATGCACCAGGCTTTAACGTAAGCATGAGTGGTTCCATGTCATACTCATTTGAATTTGTGACTAACCATTTTAAAATATAGCCCTTGTCATATTCATCATAAATTGTTTGATCTTCAGCTGTATAAAGCACCTTTTCTTTAGTTTTCTCCTGAAAAAAATCACTTGGCCGCGTACCTAAAACTTCTAATATATTTAGAAATGTCTCCATACTTGGAGACGCATGTTGACTCTCAATTTGAGAAATATATCCCTTCGTTAAGTCAGTACGTTCAGCTAATTCTTCCTGTGTTAAATTTTTGAGCATCCTTAAATTTTTCAATTTCATTCCAATATCCATCTATGTAACCACCTAAAAATAGCTGTATCATGTTTAGTAATATTAAACATTTTGTTTAATGCTTAATAAAAATAACAAAATACAGCTCATGTTGCAATACTTTTTATAATTATTTAATTATGAATGGAAAAAAATAATGCATAATAAGATTCTTAGTATTATCTCAGCTTGTTTTGCTTGTTGGATTTCTGACCGAACTTCTCCAAGTTGGGGCCACCCCAACTTACTTTGTCCGTGGAAATGCTTGTTGCATTTCTTTTTGTTGGGGCCCCACCCCAACTCGCGTTGTTCGTTGGCTTTCGTTTTGAAAGCCTCCGTGTTGGGGCACCTATGTTCTTGTGTTGTTTTTTTGTTGTATGTGTGTTGGTTTATTTTGTGTTGTTGCTTCTTTAATGACTTGGTAGCTGTTGTAACCGCTGTTTTGCTCGAATTCTTTAAATATTTGTTTTTCTTCTGCTTTTCCAGGTACAATTTGTTTAAAATTTCGATAGTGCGCTATAACTTGATCGGATAACACAGATGACTCATAATAGCGCTCTATTTGATTAAAAAAGGCAATCACCTTTAACATTTCATCATGTGTCCAGTCCATATCTAAAGGATATTGATATTCCATTAATTTACCTCCTTAAGTAATATAGCAAAAAAGAGAGCGGGACAGAGTTCATTTTGAATTCGTATTCCCGCCCTGGCAAGGTTGATTTAAATTGAAAAAACTTAGTATAAGCGTGTTTTCAATTCAGTCAACTGCCGCCAATATATAGCTTAGAGCCTAAAACATAATAATGTCTTAGGCTCTAAACGATTTATAAATCACTATTACATAGTGTGGATTGGTAATCCAATAGCTTTTTCAGCTGCTTCCATAGACATTTCACCTAATGTTGGGTGAGCATGTACTGTTAATGCGATATCTTCAGCGTTCATTCCTGCTTCAATAGCTAAACCTAATTCAGAAATGATATCAGAAGCACCATTACCAGCAACTTGTGCACCGATAAGTGTGTCATCTTCTTTTAATGTGATCAATTTAACGAAACCAGTAGTATCATCTAATGATAACGCACGGCCATTTGCTGCATAAGGGAATTTAGAAGCTTTGTATTCTAAACCTTCCTCTTTAGCTTGAGCTTCAGTGTAACCAACTTGAGCTAATTCTGGTTCAGTGAAGCATACAGCAGGCATACCAATATAATCAACTTCTGAAGCTTGTCCAGAGATAGCTTCAGCAGCTACTTTAGCTTCATAGCTTGCTTTATGAGCAAGTGGTAAACCAGGAACGATATCACCAATTGCATAAATATTGTCGATAGAAGTACGGCTTTGTTTGTCTACTTCTAATAATCCACGATCAGCAAATTTAAGACCTAATTCTTCTAAGCCTAATTCGTCTGTATTTGGACGACGGCCAACAGTTACTAATACGTAATCAGCTTCGATTGTTTGTTCTTCACCTTTAGCTTCATAAGTAACTTTAACGCCATTTTCAGTTTCTTCAGCATTTTTAGCCATTGCTTCAGTAATGATCTCAATACCTTTGTCTTTCATGCCTTTTTTAACAGGTTGTGTCATTTGTTTTTCAAATCCACCTAAGATGTCTTTCGCACCTTCAAGGATTGTAACTTCAGAACCGAAGTTAGCAAATGCAGTACCAAGTTCAGAACCAATATAACCGCCACCAACAACAACTAATTTACCTGGAACTTCTTGTAAGTTCAACGCACCAGTTGAGTCGATAACACGTTTACCAAATTCAAAGTTAGGAATTTCTATTGGTCTAGAACCAGATGCGATAATAGCATTTTTAAAGTTATAAGTTTGAGCACTTTTTTCATCCATAACACGTAAGCTATTGTTATCTACGAAGTAAGCTTCGCCTTTAACAATTTCCACTTTATTACCTTTTAATAAGCCTTCAACACCACCAGTTAATTTGTTTACAACTGATTGTTTGAATTCTTGAACTTTGTCAAATTTAAGTGATACGCTTTCAGCGATTACACCTAAGTTTTCAGAGTGTTGTGCTTCAACAAAGCGATGAGAAGCGTGTAATAATGCTTTTGAAGGAATACAACCAACGTTCAAGCATACGCCACCTAAGTTACCTTTTTCTACGATTGTAACTTTTTGTCCTAATTGTGCTGCGCGAATTGCTGCAACATAGCCACCTGGGCCTGCTCCAATAACAATAGTATCTGTTTCAATTGGGAAATCTCCAACTACCATGTTTTACCCCTCCATTAATAATAATTCTGGATTATTTAATAATCGTTTAATATGGTTCATTGCATTTTGTCCAGTTGCACCATCAATTTGTCTGTGGTCAAAGCTTAATGATAATGCTAATACAGGAGCTGCAACGATTTCGCCGTCTTTAACGATTGGTTTTTGTGCAATACGGCCAATACCTAAGATAGCTACTTCTGGGTGATTGATAACTGGAGTGAACCATTGTCCACCAGCAGAACCGATATTACTGATAGTACATGTAGCACCTTTCATTTCTTCAGAAGTTAATTTACCGTCGCGAGCTTTAACAGCTAATTCGTTAATTTCATCTGAAATTTGGAAGATAGATTTACGATCTGCATTTTTAACTACTGGCACTAATAAACCTCTGTCAGTGTCAGCTGCGATACCAATATTCCAATAATGTTTGTGAACAATTTCGCCAGCTTCTTCATTGAATGAAGTATTAAGTGCTGGATATTTTTTAAGTGCAGAAACAAGTGCTTTAACTACATATGGTAAGAATGTTAATTTAATACCTTGTTCAGCTGCAATTTCTTTGAATTTTTTACGGTGATCCCATAAGTCTTGAACATCAATTTCATCCATTAATGTTACGTGAGGTGCAGTGTGTTTAGAGTTAACCATTGCTTTAGCAATTGCTCTACGCATTGCAGGGATTTTTTCAGTTGTTTCAGGGAAGTCGCCTTCTGGAACCGATTGAGTTTGAGGTGCAGAAGTCTCTTCAGAAGTTGAAGCAGCTGCACTTTCATTAGAAGCAGATGCAGCTTGAGCACCGCCACCATTTAAGTGGTTGTCAATGTCTTCTTTTGTGATACGGCCATTTTTACCTGAACCAGCAACCGCTTTAATATTAACACCTTTTTCACGTGCATATTTACGAACTGAAGGCATTGCTTTAATTTTTCTGTTTTCGTCTACTTCTTCATCTTGTGAAGCTGATGCTGCTGGCGCTTCTTCAGTTTCAGCTTTAGCTTCTTCTTTAGCTGGCTCTTCTTTAGCTGATGAATCGTCATCATGACCTTTAAATTGCATTTCTTCAGCATCAGGTGCATCAATTTTAACGATGACGTCTCCTACTACTGCAACAGTTCCTTCGTCTACTACCACTTCTTCAATTGTACCGCTTACTGGAGAAGGGATTTCAACTACGGATTTATCGTTTTGAACTTCAGCTAACACATCATCTTCTTCAATAGTGTCTCCGGCTTTAACAAACCACTTTACAATTTCACCTTCGTGGATACCTTCACCAATGTCGGGTAATCTAAATTCAAATGCCACGTTCTTGTCCTCCTAATAATGTCATTTTCAATTATTTCATTAAATTTATAACATGAGGTTGAGACATCAGCTTAATATGCAACTAGAAAAGCTTTTTTAATGCGTTTTACCAGATGATACAAAACCCTTAGTTGTCCCGACCTCATAGTTCATTTTTACACATCTAAATCATTTATTCAAAAGTAAGTCTTGCAATTTTTTACAACAAATTATTAGAACTCTAATGTTGCTTTTGCTTGTTCAACAATATCATTTTTGTTTGGTAACCAAACATTTTCAGCTTGAGTGAATGGATAAACTGTATCAGCAGCAGCAACACGTGCAATTGGTGCTTCTAATGATAAAATTGCTCTTTCTTGTAATTCAGCAGCAACATTTGCGCCAACACCTGATTGACGTTGTGCTTCTTGAACAACAACAACGCGTCCTGTTTTTTCAACAGAATCAACTAGCGTATCCATATCTAATGGTTGAACAGTACGTAAGTCAATCACTTCTACTGAATGACCATCTTTTTCAAGTTCTTCAGCAGCTTTAACGGATTCTTGAACCATTGCACCATAAGCGATTAAAGTGATGTCTGTACCTTCTTTAACAACTTTAGCTTTGCCAATTTCAATTGTATATTCTTCTTCAGGTACCTCTTCACGGAATGAACGGTATAATTTCATATGTTCTAAATAAACAACTGGGTCATTAGATCTAATAGATGAAATTAATAAACCTTTTGCATCGTAAGGGCCTGAAGGAATAACCACTTTAATACCAGGTGATTGAGCTAAAATACCTTCCAAGTTATCAGCGTGTAACTCAGGCGTATGTACCCCACCACCAAATGGTGTACGAATAGTTACAGGAGCTGTTTTTGTACCACCTGAACGGAAACGAGTACGCGCGATTTGTCCAGCAACTTCGTCAAACACTTCAAAAACGAAGCCAAGGAATTGAATTTCCATAACTGGACGATATCCTTGAGTAGTTAAACCAAGAGCCAAACCACCAATACCTGATTCAGCTAATGGAGTATCGAATACACGGTCTTCACCGAATTCTTTTTGTAAACCTTCAGTAACACGGAATACACCGCCGTTAACACCAACGTCTTCACCGAAAATTAAAACATTTTCGTCATTTTGCAATTCAGTTTTAAGCGCATTGTTAATCGCTTGAACCATTGTCATTTGTGCCATGGCTTATTTCGACTCCTTCTCTTTGTAAATTTCATATTGTTCAGCTAAGTTTTGAGGCATTTCTTCATACATGATGTCCATTAAGTCAGTAACTTTCTGTTTTTCAACTTTGTCTGCCTCTTTGATTGCTTTTTTAATATCATCTTTAGCACGTTCGATTACTTCGTTTTCTTTATCTTCATTCCATAAACCTTTATTTTCAAGGAATTTTCTGAAACGTACTAATGGATCTTTTTTCACCCATTCTGCATCTTCATCTGAAGTTCTGTAACGAGTTGGGTCGTCACCAGCCATTGTATGTGGTCCATAACGATATGTCATTGTTTCAATTAAAGTAGGACCTTCACCTGCAACTGCACGATCACGTGCTTCTTTAGTTGCTTGATAAACTGCTAATGGATCCATTCCATCAACTTGAATACCAGGAATACCTACAGAAATTGCTTTTTGAGCCAATGTAGTGGCAGCTGTTTGCTTACTACGTGGTGTAGAAATCGCGTAGTTATTATTTTGAATTACAAAAATTGCAGGCGCTTTATAAGCAGAAGCAAAGTTTATACCTTCATAGAAGTCACCTTGTGAAGATCCACCGTCACCTGTGTAAGTAATCGCTACTGCTTTTTTACCACGTTTTTTAATACCAAATGCGACACCAGCAGTTTGAATGTATTGCGCACCGATAATAATTTGTGGACTAAAGGCATTTACACCTTCAGGGAATTGATTTCCTTTGAAGTGACCTCTTGAGAATAAGAATGCTTCAGTTAATGGTAAACCGTGCCAAATAATTTGTGGTACATCACGGTAACCAGGTAAAATAAAGTCTTCTTTTTCTAAAGCATATTGTGAAGCTAATTGTGAAGCTTCTTGTCCTGCTGTAGGCGCATAGAAACCTAGACGTCCTTGTCTATTTAATGAAATAGAACGTTGGTCAAGAATTCGAGTCCATACCATTCTTTCCATCAATTCTACAAGTTGTTCATCTGTTAAATCAGGTACTAAGTCTTCATTTACGACATTACCATCTACATCCAAAATTTGAACCATTTCAAATTTCGATTGCGTCTCATTTAAAACTTTTACTGCATCGAATTGGGCTTGTAACTTAGGAGCCATTCAATTCACCATACCTTTCCCATATAATAGAAATTCATTTTATCCATTTGTATTGTATCATAAATAAATAGACCTGTTAATCAATTTGGAAAAGTTCTGTGTTACTAAAAAAGAATACAGATTATCCATCTGTATTAGTCCATTTAGACAATCTGTATTAGTTAAATCATTCGCTTATTTTGTCAATATCTCCTTTTTCTTTATTGACCTTATTCAACGCTTTTATGTATGCTTCAAATTTTTGCTTAAATGTTTTTTGAGCCTTGTTAATTGCTTCTCCCTTTTCTTTTTCTTGTTGTTGCATAACCGTTTTTTGTTTCAACAATTTAAAGTATGATCGTTCTTTATCTAAAATATTACGATATGCTGCGGCATAATCATCGTGCTTTTTGTATTTATCTTTGAGTGCATCATCAAGTTCCTTGAGTTCTTTTCTTTTGGAATCATCTTTAATTTGATTAATATGTTTGCTTGCTTTTTTGAATTCTTTATTTGAAGCATTCATAGCTTTGACTTCTTTATTAAATTCTTTGCTTCTTTCATTGATATTACTAATCATCTTATCAGCAACTTTAACACGTGTGTCTGGATTATTAGTTACAATTTTTTTATAATACTGTTGCTTTTGCTTTTCTAAATCATTTAATTTTTGACCAGTTGAGTTTATAACTTGTTCATTGCTAGAGGCTTGTTGTATCGTATCTTCATAAGCTCTCACTTCTTTTCTATCCGTTGTACATCCGGCCAGCAAAAGAGTGGATGCAAGTAAGACACCCAAAGCTCGATATAATTTCATTTATAGTCCCTCCCGAGATATACTCACTGTAATGATTGTAATGATATAGAAAGTATTTTTATAAATCAAATCAAATAGCGTATAATAAATGCTATTCAATATAATAGATTATAATTAATAAAGGAAGGTGTATATTCATGTTAACTATGAAAGATATAATTAAAGACGGTCATCCAACATTACGTGCCGAAGCTCAAGATGTTGATTTTCCACTGTCTGATGAAGATAAACAAACTTTAAAATCTATGCGTGAATTTTTAATTAATAGTCAAGACGATGAAATTGCTAATCGATATGGCTTACGATCAGGTGTTGGCTTAGCAGCACCTCAAATAGATATTTCAAAGAAAATGATTGCTGTCTATTTACCTGATGATGGAAATGGTCGTTCTTACGATTTAATGTTAGTCAATCCTAAAGTGATAAGCTATAGTGTTCAGTACGCATATTTACCTACTGGCGAAGGTTGCCTAAGCGTTGATAAAAACATACCTGGTCTCGTTCATAGACACTACCGAGTAACAGTGAAAGCTAAAGACATTGATGGTAAAGATGTTAAACTTAGATTAAAAGGATATCCAGCTATTGTCGTTCAACATGAAATTGATCATTTAAACGGTATCATGTTCTATGATCATATTGATGCCGAACACCCTTTAACACCACTACCTGATTCAATAGAAGTATAATTTGGGAACTGCTAAGCAGTATATTTACAATATTATATAGTTATCAATATATCATGGTAACATCATCACAGCTAGTATCTTTAAAACGAGATACTAGCTGTTCATTTTTGCCATAAAGCTTAGTTTTTTTATAATAATTATCAGTATATTATAAACTGCTTTATTTATTCCGTTACTTCATGTAAAATAATGAATAACTGGAATTTTAGTAAAGTACTTACTAATTTCAATACATGAACGACGAAATATACCCTAGAAAACATAACGGGCAGTAAGATTTTAATTTCAATTAAAAGGCTTGTATGTTGTGACATTTTATTTCATTAATTAAAAAACGAGCAGGACATTGGTACTTAGTTTAGCTACCCTGTGTATGTACTAGGTTCTTATTTAAATTCATTTAAAAGTTAACGTATTAGGAGGAAATAGATAACATGGCAATATTTAAAGTATTTTATCAGCATAATAAAAACGAGGTTATCGTACGAGAAAACACTCAAACTATTTATGTTGAAGGCGAAACAGAAGAACAAGTTAGACGCTATTTAAAAGATCGTAATTATAACATCGAATTTATTACAAAATTAGAGGGCGCACATTTAGAATATGAAAAAGAACATTCTGAACATTTTAATGTGGAGAACGCTGAATAATGAAACAATTACATCAAAATGAAGTAGGTGTATATGCACTTGGCGGTCTTGGAGAGGTAGGTAAAAATACTTACGCCGTTGAGTACAAAGATGAAATTGTCATTATCGATGCTGGAATAAAATTTCCAGATGACAATTTATTGGGTATTGATTACGTTATTCCCGATTACACTTATTTAGAACAGAATCAAGACAAAATTGTCGGTCTGTTTATAACACATGGTCACGAAGACCATATAGGTGGTGTGCCCTACCTATTGAAGCAAATTAATGTGCCTATATATGGTGGCCCATTAGCTCTAGGCTTAATTAGAAATAAATTAGATGAACACAATTTATTAAGAAATGCGGAATTGATTGAAATTACAGAAGATAGTGTAATTAAATCTAAACATTTTGAAGTATCATTCTATCTTACAACACACAGCATTCCCGAAGCATATGGTGTTATTGTTGACACACCTGAAGGTAAAATTGTTCACACGGGAGACTTCAAATTTGACTTTACACCTGTAGGAGCGCCTGCAAATATCGCTAAGATGGCGCAACTTGGTAAAGAAGGCGTATTGTGTCTGTTATCAGACTCTACGAATGCGCTCGTCCCGGACTTCACATTAAGTGAACGTGAAGTTGGCCAAAATGTGGATAAGATTTTTAGAAATTGCAAAGGCCGTATTATCTTTGCAACATTCGCTTCAAATATTTATCGTGTCCAACAAGCGGTAGAGGCAGCAATTAAGTACAACCGTAAAATAGTGACATTTGGTCGTTCAATGGAAAATAATATTAAAATTGGTATGGAGTTAGGCTATATTAAAGCTCCACCTGAAACATTCGTAGAACCTAATAAAATTCATCATATTCCAAAACATGAATTATTGATTTTATGTACAGGTTCTCAAGGCGAACCAATGGCTGCATTATCAAGAATAGCTAATGGTACACACAAACAAATTAAAATCATCCCAGAAGATACAGTTGTATTTAGCTCCTCACCTATACCAGGTAATACTAAAAGTATTAATAGAACCATCAATGCATTATATAAAGCTGGTGCAGAGGTTATTCATAGTAAAATATCTAATATCCACACATCTGGACATGGTTCTCAAGGTGACCAACAATTAATGTTACGCTTAATACAACCCAAGTTCTTCTTACCTATTCATGGTGAGTATCGCATGTTAACAGCACATGGTCAAACTGGTGTGGATTGCGGTGTACCAGAAGAAAATGTCTTTATTTTTGACATTGGTGATGTACTTGCTTTAACACATGATTCAGCACGTAAAGCTGGTCGCATTCCATCCGGTAACGTCTTGGTTGATGGTAGTGGTATTGGTGATATTGGCAATGTAGTTATTCGTGACCGTAAACTTCTTTCTGAAGAAGGTCTCGTGATTGTTGTTGTTAGCATTGATTTCAAAACAAACAAATTATTATCTGGACCAGATATTATCTCACGTGGCTTCGTCTACATGCGTGAATCTGGACAATTGATATACGATGCACAACGTCGCATCAAAACTGATGTTATTTCCAAATTAAATAGTAATAAAGACATTCAATGGCATCAAATTAAATCATCTATCATTGAAACATTGCAGCCTTATTTATACGAAAAAACAGCGCGCAAACCAATGATTTTACCTGTGATTATGAAAGTCAATGAAGAATGATGTTTAGACCATACTAAGGGTCTCAGACATTAAGTTCTTAAACAATGTAAAAAAGCCAA
>NZ_KV809460.1:0-7045 GCF_001812565.1 Staphylococcus sp. HMSC059F04
CAGAGGGTCAGAGGTTCGAATCCTCTATGGCTCATTGTTTGCACTTTCTCTCAGGAAAGTGCTTTTTTTATTTTTATCAAAAATTTTGACATAAATTATAGTGTTCATATGACAGTTATTATAATGATTGGTATAATTAATATCATGAAATTGAAACCGGAGGAGATGTCATGGATTTTTCTAATTTTTTTAGTAATCTAAGTACTTTAAAAATTATAACAAGCGTACTTGACTTGATTATTGTTTGGTACGTTCTCTATCTTCTCATTACTGTCTTTAAAGGAACTAAAGCGATTCAACTGCTCAAAGGTATAGTTGTTATTGTCATCTTTCAACAAATTAGTAAAGTGCTTAATTTGACAGCAACTTCTAAGTTGTTTGACATTGTCATTCAATGGGGAGTACTTGCCCTTATTGTTATCTTCCAGCCTGAAATAAGACGTGCACTTGAACAATTAGGTAGAGGAAGTTTGTTTAAACGCTATACTAATACTTACAGTCGTGATGAAGAGAAATTAATAGAAGCTGTTTCGAAAGCTGTGCAATATATGGCTAAAAGACGTATAGGCGCTTTGATTGTTTTTGAAAAAGAAACGGGCTTACAGGATTATATTGAAACGGGAATTCCTTTAGATTCAGATATTTCACAAGAGCTATTAACGAATGTGTTTATTCCTAATACTCCGTTGCATGATGGTGCAATGATTATTCAGGGAACTAAAATTGCCAGTGCTGCAAGTTATTTACCATTATCTGATAGCGCAAAAATATCTAAAAGTTTAGGTACAAGACATCGTGCTGCAGTCGGAATTTCTGAAGTTTCTGATGCTTTCACCGTGATTGTATCTGAAGAGACGGGGTCTATTTCAGTTACTTTTGATGGAAAGTTGAGACGAGATATTTCAAATGAAGTATTTGAAGAACTACTAGCTGAACATTGGTTTGGCTCACACTTTCAAAAGAAGGGTGTGAAATGACATGTTAGAAAATAAATGGGGCTTACGTTTTGTAGCATTTATATTGGCACTATTTTTCTATTTATCTGTGAATAATGTATTTGGAAATATTTTTAGTAACAATGACTTATCTCAAAATTCATCCAAGACGATTGAAGATGTACCTGTTCAAGTAATTTATAATACAAAAAATTTGCATGTAACTAAAGCACCAGACACAGTTGATGTAACGATTTCAGGACCTCAATCTAAATTGCTTAAAATTGAGAACGCAGATGATATTAAAGTTGCAGTAGATTTGTCTAAAGCAAGAGCAGGTAATTATAAAGAAGATTATGTGGTAAAGGGATTAAGCAATGATATTAATTATAATGTGAAGCCTAAGCAAGCACATGTAACTTTAGAAGACAAAGTGACGCGTACAATGCATGTCACGCCTGATATTAGTAATAACGATATTGCTGGTAACTATAAAGTAAGCGAAGAAAAGGTATCTCCTGAAACTGTGAAGGTTACAGGTGGTAAAGAACAGTTAAATCAAATTGCTTATTTAAAGGCAACATTTAGAAATGCCAATAAAATTGATAAAGATACAACAGATATTGCTGACATAGCGGCTTTTGATAAACAATTAAATAAATTAAATGTTACAATTCAACCAGACAGCGCTAAATTAAGTGTAAAGGTTAAGCCGTATTCTAAAAAAGTTAAAGTAAATGTTAAAACGGTTGGATCTTTACCAAATAATGCAAAAGTACAGAACATCAAACTTGATGATGATGAAGTCGAACTATTTGGCAACCGAGATGATTTAGCAAATATCAAAGAAGTTACAGCTGAAATAGATTTAGATGATGTTAAAGAAAATACGAGTCAGACCGTGAAATTTAAATTGCCTGATCATGTGTCGAAACTTGACCCGAGTGAAACAAACGCAGAAATTACAATAAATTAATAAAAAGTAGAGGAGTATTTTTGATGGGGAAATATTTTGGTACAGATGGAGTAAGAGGTATTGCAAATAAAGAATTAACACCAGAACTCGCCTTTAAATTAGGGCGTTATGGTGGCTATGTATTAGCGCATAATGAGAATGAAGCGCATCCTAAAGTTCTAGTAGGTAGAGATACGCGTGTATCTGGAGAAATGTTAGAAGCTGCTTTAATTGCAGGATTAGTCTCAATCGGAGCAGAAGTTATGAGATTAGGTGTGATATCAACGCCTGGTGTTGCATACTTAACAAAAGAAATGGGTGCTGAATTAGGCGTCATGATTTCAGCATCACATAATCCTGTTGCAGATAATGGTATTAAGTTTTTTGGTTCAGATGGTTTTAAATTGTCAGATGATCAAGAAAACGAAATTGAAGCCCTATTAGAACAACAAAATCCTGAATTACCTAGACCAGTGGGACAAGATATTGTACATTATTCTGATTATTTTGAAGGAGCACAAAAATATTTAAGTTTCTTAAAATCAACAGTAGATGTTAATTTAGAAGGTATGAAAATTGCGTTAGACGGCGCTAACGGATCAACGTCTTCATTAGCACCGTTCCTTTTTGGTGATTTAGAAGCAGATACAGAAACAATTGGATGCAGTCCAGATGGGTATAATATCAATGAAAATTGTGGTTCAACTCATCCAGAAAATCTTGCTAAAACTGTATTAGAAACAAACAGTGATTTCGGTTTAGCCTTTGATGGTGATGGTGATCGTATCATTGCGGTTGATGAAAATGGTCAAATCGTGGATGGTGATCAAATCATGTTTATCATTGGCCAAGCGATGCATAAGAATCAAGAATTAAAAAAAGATATGATTGTTTCAACTGTCATGAGTAATTTAGGTTTTTATAAAGCTTTAGAAAATGAAGGTATTTCTTCAAATAAAACTAAAGTAGGCGACAGATATGTTGTTGAAGAAATGAGAAAAGGTGACTACAACCTAGGTGGTGAACAATCTGGACATATTGTAATGATGGATTACAATACAACAGGTGATGGTTTATTAACAGGTATTCAATTAGCTTCAATCATTAAAATGAGTGGTAAACCTCTAAGTGAATTAGCGGCACAAATGAAAAAATATCCACAATCACTTATAAATGTAAGAGTAACAGATAAATATAATGTGGAAAAAAATGAAGATGTGAAAGCTGAAATAGCAAAAGTTGAAGCTGAAATGAATGGAGAAGGTCGAATTCTAGTAAGACCTTCAGGAACTGAACCACTAGTTCGTGTAATGGTGGAGGCTTCTACAGATGATAATGCAAACCGCTACGCCGAACAAATTGCTCAAGTTGTAGAAGCGAAAATGGGCTTAGAAAAATAAAATAAGTTAAACATTGTAATGTAAAGCTAATGAAGCATATTTAAATTGTTTCATTAGCTTTTTTTCTTATAAAATGTTTTTTTAAAACTTCACATTAGTTTTCCAGAGGTTAAATTTGCTCAAGGAACTACAACACTTAAAAAATAAATATGACACATTTATTTTTTTATAGAGCAAAGTTATATTTAGTAGTGTAAAATTATTTTAACATCTCGGTTATTCTAAGAATTTTAAATAAAATTCCGTATAATGTTGTGAAAATATTTGCAATATAACTTTCAAACATTGTAAAATAAACATTAATGGAAAGGAGGAGAGTGAATAAAAAACAATTATAGCGCCTGTGCAATTGTTTAAATACATGTTGACGACCAACAACTAATACAAGAGAGTTGTTAGAGACATTTATTTAACTTTTGTAGACGAGGAGGATAGTGATCGAAGTGATCGGCGGATGCTATCCCGGATGTGGCTCATTCGACAGCTTATTAAATAAAACATTGAGGTAACTTAATGGACAAAATTAATAAGATCGCCAAACTAATATCATGAAAAATAAAGTATAAGGGCTTGTTTTTATGTTTCTACAAATAGAGCTGTAATTTGCTTTTGAAACGATAGAACGACAGGCTTGTTTAACTTTGCTTAAATGAAGGTATGACAGATGATTGCTAATCTAAATTACAGCAATACGTCATATAATGTACTTTATTATTTCTAATGGAGGAAATTAAATATATGTGCGGAATTGTAGGTTATATAGGTTATGATAAGGCCAAAGAATTATTATTATCAGGGTTAGAAAAATTAGAATATAGAGGTTATGATTCAGCAGGTATTGCTGTTGCTAATGAAGAGGGAACAAAGGTTTTTAAGGAAAAAGGTAGAATCGCTGAATTACGCAAAGTGGCTGACAATAATGATATTGATGGATCTATTGGAATCGGTCACACGCGTTGGGCTACACACGGCGTCCCTAATTACCAAAACTCACATCCACATCAATCAACAAGTGGACGCTTTACATTAGTTCATAACGGTGTAATTGAAAATTATGAAGAACTAAGAGATAGCTATTTAACAGATGTAACATTGGTATCTGATACAGACACTGAAGTTATCGTTCAATTAGTAGAATATTTTTCAAATAAAGGGTTATCTACTGAGGAAGCTTTTACTAAAGTTGTATCTCTCTTACATGGCTCTTATGCTTTAGGTTTAATAGATGAACAAGACAAAGATACAATCTTCGTTGCTAAGAATAAATCACCTTTATTAGTTGGTCTTGGAGATCATTTTAATGTTATTGCTTCGGATGCTTTAGCAATGATTAAAGTTACGAATCAATATAAAGAAATTAAAGATCATGAAATTGTTATCGTTAAAAGAGAAAGTGTAACAATTAAAGATTTAGATGGCAATATTCAAGAACGTGATGCATATACAGCTGAAATTGATGCTTCAGATGCTGAAAAAGGTGTTTATGCGCACTATATGCTAAAAGAAATTAATGATCAACCAGCTGTCATGAGACGTATTATCCAGGAATATCAAGATGGACAAGGTAATTTAAAAATAGATGCTGATATTGTTAAAGATGTTGCTGAAGCAGACCGTATCTATATTATTGCAGCAGGTACAAGTTATCACGCCGGTTTGGTAGGTAAAGAATATCTTGAAAAATGGGCAGGTACGCCTACAGAAGTGCATGTAGCATCAGAATTTGTCTATAATACACCTCTGCTATCTAAAAAACCATTATTTATCTATATTTCACAATCTGGTGAAACGGCTGATAGTCGTGCAGTGTTAGTTGAATCTAATCGACTAGGACATAAGGCATTGACCATTACGAATGTTGCTGGTTCTACGCTATCACGTGAAGCAGATCATACACTGTTGTTACATGCTGGTCCAGAGATTGCGGTTGCTTCAACAAAAGCATATACGGCACAAATTGCTGTATTGGCAATATTATCTCAAGTAATTGCCAAACATCATGGTCATGAAGCAGATATAGATTTATTAAGAGAGTTAGCTAAAGTAACGACAGCAATTGAAACAATTGTAGATGATACACCAAAAATGGAGCAAATTGCGACAGACTTTTTAGCAACTACACGTAATGCCTTCTTTATTGGTCGAACAATGGACTATAATGTCAGTCTTGAAGGAGCACTGAAATTAAAAGAAATTTCATATATTCAGGCTGAAGGTTTTGCGGGTGGAGAATTAAAACACGGTACGATTGCACTTATTGAAGAAGGAACACCAGTAATAGGGCTGGCCACTCAAGAAAAGGTGAACTTATCTATTCGTGGTAATGTCAAAGAAGTTGTTGCACGCGGTGCACATCCATGTATTATTTCAATGGAAGGCTTGGAAAAAGAAGGAGACACATATGTAATTCCTCGTGTTCATGAGTTGTTAACACCTTTAGTATCAGTAGTTACATTGCAACTTATTTCATATTATGCAGCGTTGCATAGAGGATTAGATGTTGATAAACCACGTAATTTAGCAAAATCAGTGACGGTTGAATAAATTAGTTAACATATATAGGGAGTAGGACAATAATAGGTATTTAGAAATACCCAAGCTGGTTTTTCGAAATTTAAACTAATATTGTCTTACTCCTTGTTTTTTTATAGGAAGACGTTATTAAACTTTTCAGTAAGTTTATTTGCTATAATTATTCTCATTTCAAAGACTATTTGTAGCGCTATAAGTAAATTTCAACATTGGCCAATAATTGTCTATAATGAAGATAATTACATCAGAAGATGATTACCTTAGGAGGTTACAAAGAAAGATGGATATAATTAAAGCAATATTTTTAGATATGGATGGTACGATCCTACACGAAGATAATACAGCTAGTGGTTATACTAAAGAAGTAATAGACCAATTGCGAGCTAAGGGGTATAAGGTTTTTCTTGCTACAGGGCGTTCTTATGCTGAAATTAATCAGCTTGTTCCTAAAGGATTTACAGTTGATGGTATCATAAGTTCCAATGGTACCAGTGGTGAGGTCAAAGCGCATAATATATTTCGACATAGTTTAACACAAGAAGCGGTAAATAAAATTGTTCAATTAGCACAACAACAACATATATATTATGAGGTCTTTCCATTTGAAGGCCAACGCCTTGCACTGCAACAAGATGAATCTTGGATGCGTGGCATGGTGAGGGAAGAAGAACCACAAAACAATGTAGGGATTAGCGAATGGCGTTCTCGTAAAGACGCGCTCAAAGGTAAGATTAACTGGGTTAAAACATTGCCTGAAACATCATATTCTAAAATATATTTATTCACTACAGATTTAGCACAAATTACTCAGTTTAGGCAGTCACTTATTGACCAACAATTAAGTTTGAACATTAGCGTATCTAATTCATCTCGCTTTAATGCTGAGACGATGGCATATGGTGTTGATAAAGGCAGTGGCATTGCTGAAATGATTGCGCATTTTGGTATTCAACAGCAAGAGACGCTTGTCATTGGAGATAGTGATAATGATCGCGCGATGTTTAAATATGGTCATGTTACGGTAGCCATGAAGAATGCACGTCCAGAAATAAAGGATTTGACTGACGATGTTACGGTTTATGATAATGAAGAAGATGGTGCAGCACGTTATTTAGCAGATAGATTTTTATAACCAATTTGGGACATAAATACAAAGTATTAAGATTGTAATGTTAAATCTTTTCTTCGCTATGATTTTTACAATATAATTTGAAGTGATTAAA
>NZ_KV809461.1:0-9641 GCF_001812565.1 Staphylococcus sp. HMSC059F04
AAATTGTCTTTTTTACATTGTTTAAGAACTTAATATCTCAGACCTTTTTTGCGTTTTATACAGCTATAATTGTAATATTATTAGAATTATCGAAAAATTCACAAAAAATACACCCTATAAATTTTACAAAGTGCTAATATAAAATTGAAAAGAATTATTATGAGGTGATTGATAATGAGTAATACTAAAAAAGTAGCAGTCGTAACTGGCGCAGCACAAGGTATTGGTTTTTCCATTGCAAAACGTTTATTTAATGATGGATTTAACGTAGCTGTCGTTGACTATAATTATGAAGGCGCTCAAGAAGCAGCAGCTAAATTGAATAAAGAAGGTCAAGAAGCAGCAGCATACAAAGCTGACGTATCCAATCGTGATGAAGTATTTAAAGTATTGGGTGAGGTTGTAAATCATTTTGGAGATTTAAATGTACTTGTTAATAATGCCGGATTAGGACCAATGACGCCAATCGAAACAGTTACACCAGAACAATTTAATCAAGTCGTTGGTGTTAATGTCGGTGGTGTATTCTGGGGCATTCAAGCAGCACTAGAACAATTTGAAAAATTAGGACACGGCGGTAAAATTATTAATGCTACTTCACAAGCTGGTGTTGAAGGTAACGCAGGTTTGTCTTTATACAGTAGTACGAAATTCGCAGTTCGTGGTCTTACACAAGTAGCAGCACGTGATTTAGCTGAAAAAGGCATTACAGTTAATGCTTTTGCTCCAGGTATTGTCGAAACACCAATGATGAAAGGTATTGCTGTTAAATTAGCTAAAGAAAATAATCAACCAGAAGAGTGGGGTTGGAAACAATTCTCAGATCAAATTACTTTAAAACGACTTTCAAAACCAGAAGATGTAGCTAATGTTGTTGGCTTTTTAGCTAGCAGTGATTCTGATTATATCACTGGTCAAACAATTATAGTTGATGGTGGTATGCGCTTCCATTAATCATATTGTTTTATTCGACATGAACAGCTCTACTGTGACAAAGACTTCAAACACTTTCGTTAAATGCAACTACGAGTATTTATGCGAAAGTGTTTCTCTTTGTTTAAATACTATTGATACCATGATTTAATACGTAAAGCACGTTCTAAATTATGCTTACTTATTTCTTCTCTTCGTGGAATATTAATATAGTGTTCGAGACTTTCATTCCAAGTTTGTGGTAACGGTTTTGGAGCATAACTTGTCCATTTATTAATCCAAGGTTGTGGTAAAGCACCATGAGGTTTAGCTTGTCTTGTTAATGCTAAGTAAACATGACTCCATGCTCTTGGAACTACAGTCCAAATATTATAACCTCCACCACCAAACATAATAATTTTGCCATCGGTATATGTTTCTGCAAGTGCATTTATTAGATAGGGAATTTGATACAATGCATCAAGCGTACAATTCATATGAGTTAATGGATCTTGAAAATGAATATCTACCCCATGCACACTCAATATTATATCTGGTTTAAATGCTTCAATTATAGCATTAAGTGATAGCTCCAAGCATTCAAGATATGAGGCATCTTCTGTATAAGGCTCTAAAGGTAGATTGACTGTGTAACCATATCCTTGATCCTCTCCACGTTCAGTATAATGTCCTGAGCCAGGAAATAGAAATTTTCCCGTTTCATGAATGGAATAACACATTATTTCTTCATCAGTATAAAATCGCCATTGTGTACCATCTCCGTGATGTGCATCAGTATCCACAATTAATACCCGCTGGCCGTATTTTTGATTTAAATATTTAGCCGTAATTGCGACATCATTATAAACACAAAATCCATTGGCACGTCCTTCTAGAGCGTGATGCAAACCACCACCAAGATGACAACCATTATGATAAATGCCTTTCATAATCAAATCTGCTAATGTTAATGCGCCGCCAACAATTCGAGCACTATGGCTATGCATATTATTAAACTGATTCGTATCTTCGCCACTTAATCCATATTTATCAGCTTCTTGATTACTTAAAATACCATGTGATGCATGTTTAATTGCTTGTACGTAATCGTATTGATGCACGAGGGTTAGTTCATTCGTTGTTGCAATAGGTGGTTCCACAATATTACTATTGTTTAAATAGCCAGCCGTCTGCAACAATTCTGTCGTTAGTTTAAGTCTCATTTGATTAAAAGGATGATGATTATCAAAACGATATTTTAATAATTTATCTGAATAGACATATCCAGTTTTTCTTTTATCATGCATCATATCAAACTTCCTTTAGTAATTAGAATTTAAAAGAAAAAGCGATTTTGAAAGCGTAAATCATCAAATGCTTGTTGTTGATCGAGTGTGATACGATTGCCAATGCGAGCCATCAAGCAATTGGCAGGGTGACTTGTGATTTCAGGTTCGTCTGTAGCAAAAACTTCTAATCCACCTTTGGCCATCATTTTTTGCATCACTTTTTTATATTCAAAAACATCTAACTTTGCTTGTTTTAAATCCCAATGCCAATAATATTCTGTCGTTAAAACAATATAATCTTCAAACTCATTACTAGAAAGACTAGTTGCGATGAGTAGACCACCCAAATGTAAATGACGATATTTTGGACATAATTCAATGGCACCCAATTCAATAAGATAAGGTAAATGACCTTGAGACCAACGCTCAAACTCATCCGGATAGTGATAGGTTACATAGCCAATGATATGTGTGTGTTCTCTGATGATATATACTCGACCTTCCATCAGGCGTGAAATTTCTAATAAAGCACTAAATTGTTCCTTTGGAGGTCGAAAAGCATCAAGTTGATCATCGAAAGTAAGCGTTTTCAAAAAACTGCAAGATACTGGTCCTTCAATAACAAAATGAATATCTTGTATGTTGATATTTTTTAAGACATAAGTTTTGACATGCTTCATTGATTTCCGCCTCCGACATCTTATTATAATTAGTATAAAGGCTATGGACGTAAATTAAAAATATAAATGTAAAAATTCTCTAAAAATTTTGAATAACACAAAAATTTATGTATAATACATGCTAAGAAAGCGATTTCATATAAGGGGGATTTCAAATGAAGGTAGAAGTATATAAGAGTGAACCGGGAGAATATAATTTAAGCAATTATGAGAATGTATATCAAAACTTTGATTGGAATGAAGTAGAAAAAGCTTTTTCATGGTATAAAACAGGGAAAATCAATATGGCATATGAATGTATAGATCGTCACGTAGACGATGGTAAAGGAGACAAAATCGCTTTAAACTATAAAGATAATGAGCGTCAGGAACAATATACATTTTCAGATATACAGCACTTATCCAATCAAGCGGCGAATGTATTAGTAGAGTATGCAAATGTGCAAAAAGGGGATCGCGTTTTTATCTTTATGCCGAGAACACCTGAATTGTATTTTGCCTTTTTAGGTATATTAAAAGTAGGTGCAATTGTTGGTCCATTATTTGAGGCTTTTATGGAAAAGGCAGTAACAGATCGTTTAGCGAATAGTGAAGCCAAAGTTGTTATAACAACAAATAAATTACTTCATCGTATACCACAAGAAAAATTACCACATCTCAAAAAAATCATTATCGTGGATGATGATGTGTCTGATGACTATATAGATTTTAATAAGTTAATGCAATCAGCTAGCACATCATTTAATATCACATGGTTACAACGCGACGATGGTTTAATATTACATTATACTTCAGGTTCAACAGGACAGCCTAAGGGCGTACTTCATGTACAACAAGCAATGTTACTTCATTATATAACGGGAAAATATGTATTAGATTTACAAGAAAACGATGTATATTGGTGTACAGCTGATCCGGGTTGGGTTACTGGAACTTCTTACGGTATATTTGCACCTTGGCTAAATGGCGTCACAAATTGTATAGCAGGTGGACGCTTTACGCCTGAACAGTGGTATAAGATGATTGAAACATTCAAAGTTACAATTTGGTATACAGCACCAACCGCGTTACGCATGTTGATGAGTGCTGGTGATGATATTGTTCAAAAATATAATCTGTCAACGTTACGATCTATTCTATCTGTGGGAGAACCATTAAACCCAGAAGTTATCAAATGGGCAAAATCAGCATATGGTAAACGTGTTCTTGATACGTGGTGGATGACTGAAACAGGAGGACATATGATTGTTAATTATCCTGCAATGGATGTCAAATTGGGATCTATGGGAAAACCAATTCCTGGTGTGGAAGCTGCTATTATCGATGATGAGGGAAATGAATTGCCAGCTAATCGTATGGGCAATTTAGCAATAAAAAAGGGGTGGCCGTCTATGATGTATGAAATATGGGATAATCCAGAAAAATATCGTTCTTATTTTATAGGAGACTGGTATATTTCTGGGGATTCAGCATATAAAGATGAAGATGGGTACTTCTGGTTTCAAGGTCGTGTAGATGATGTCATCATGACAGCAGGCGAACGTGTGGGACCATTTGAAGTCGAATCTAAATTAGTTGAGCATGAAGCTGTTGCTGAAGCTGGTGTCATCGGAAAGCCTGATCCAGTACGTGGCGAAATTATAAAAGCATTTGTTGCTTTACGCCAAGGATATGAACCGACTGATGATTTAAAAGAAGATATTAAAAAATATGTAAAAGAAGGTCTATCAGCTCATGCTGCTCCTAGAGAAATTGAGTTTAGAGATAAATTGCCTAAGACGCGTTCAGGTAAAATTATGCGACGTGTACTTAAAGCATGGGAACTTAATTTAGATGCAGGTGATTTAAGTACTATGGAGGACTAAAAATAGCAGGAACTTATTTTTAAAATAAAAGATGCTTTTCCTTATATAATCAACAATTGAATGTATAGTTTGGAACGCAAAATGATAATATATTTTACCATTTTGCGTTTTCAATATGTATGCGATATTTGCTAAATAAATAGCCAAAATATACGTATATTTATTTTACATGCATATGTTTTTAGTCAAAATAATTGTAAACGCTATCAAAAATTCGACATCATTGGCAGAGTTAGTTATTATTAAGTATGTAAGAAATTATGATACCCAAACAATCAGGGTGCTCTTACAATATACTATTTAGAACAAGGGGTTGAAAGTAGTTGGCACATTTATCAGATTTAGAAATTGCAAATCAATCAACATTAAGACCAATTGGGGAGATTGCTAAGAAAGCAGGGATTCCTGACGAAGCGTTAGAGCAATATGGTCATTATAAAGCAAAGATTGATATTAACAAAGTTAATTCTAAAGGCGAAAAAGGCAAAGTAGTATTAGTTACTGCGATGAGCCCTACGCCAGCTGGTGAAGGGAAATCAACAGTTACTGTTGGTTTAGCTGATGCATTTAATGAGCTAAATAAAAATGTAATGGTTGCGTTGCGTGAACCTGCACTTGGACCAACTTTTGGTATTAAAGGCGGTGCAACAGGTGGTGGCTATGCACAAGTGCTGCCAATGGAAGATATTAACTTACACTTTAATGGTGACTTCCATGCGATTACAACAGCAAACAACGCATTATCAGCATTTATTGATAATCATATTCATCAAGGCAATGAATTAGGCATTGATGTACGCAGAATTGAATGGAAGCGTGTTCTTGATATGAATGATCGAGCATTACGACATGTCAATGTTGGCTTAGGTGGTCCAACTAACGGTGTACCACGTGAAGATGGGTTTAACATTACAGTTGCCTCAGAAATTATGGCTATTTTATGTTTAGCACGTGATATCAAAGATTTAAAATCAAAAATTAGTCGCATTACAATTGGTTATACACGTGATCGTAAACCAATTACTGTAGCAGATTTAAAAGTTGAAGGCGCATTAGCGATGATTTTAAAAGATGCAATTAAGCCAAACTTAGTTCAATCAATCGAAGGAACACCAGCACTTGTTCATGGTGGACCTTTTGCTAATATCGCTCATGGTTGTAACTCTATTTTAGCTACTGAAACAGCTCGAGACTTAGCTGATATTGTAATCACTGAAGCTGGTTTTGGTTCTGATTTAGGTGCAGAAAAATTCATTGATATTAAAGCACGTGAAGCTGGATTTGAACCATCAGCTGTTGTCTTAGTTGCAACTGTACGTGCATTAAAAATGCATGGTGGCGTTGCAAAAGATGATTTGAAAGAAGAAAATGTTGAAGCTGTTAAAGCTGGTATTGTTAACTTAGAACGTCACGTTAATAATATTAGAAAATTTGGAGTTGAACCAGTCATTGCTTTAAATGCTTTCATTCATGATACAGATGCTGAAACAGAGTATGTCAAGCAATGGGCAAAAGAAAATAATGTGAGAATAGCACTTACCGAAGTTTGGGAAAAAGGTGGAAAAGGTGGCGTAGACCTAGCTAATCAAGTATTAGAAGTCATTGATCAACCACAAGAATTTAAATTCTTATATGATTTAAATCAACCACTTGAAGAAAAAATTGAAACAATTGTCAAAGATATTTATGGCGGTGCTTCAGTAACATTTAGTAAAAAGGCTAAACGACAATTAAAAGACTTTAAAAATAATGGTTGGGACAATTATCCAATTTGTATGGCAAAAACACAATATTCCTTTAGTGATGATGCCACAGCATTAGGTGCTCCAACTGGTTTTGATATTACAATTAGAGAGTTAGAAGCTAAAACGGGAGCTGGATTTATAGTTGCTTTAACTGGTGCAATTATGACAATGCCAGGATTACCGAAAAAACCTGCAGCTTTAAATATGGACGTAACAGATGACGGCCATGCTGTTGGATTATTCTAGGTGATACGTGCTAATAGTTTAAGACTTAAAGGTTTCCGACAAGTTGAAGAAGGCAATTTCTATTAAGTTTCAATAGAAATTGCCTTCTTTGCTATGTTTCTTATATTAAGAGCCATTAAATAAAATCAAGCGTATATACATAAAAATAAAGTAGACAGCTTAGCTGCAGATATATAATTAATTTTAATATCATTTGGTGTTTATTTAATGATGCCAAAGGAAATTTTAAATGTTTTATTTAACTTGCATCTTGTTTATCTCGTTGTAATAGGTGATGTTTGATATCGAAATTTAAGGCTTTGTGGTAATCTTTTACAGATATTTTGTTTTCAACTCGCATACGTTTTAGTACATAGTGTTGTCTTTGTATACCTATATTAAATTGATTATTATTTTTGATTGAGCCATCTTCATCATATGGTGTATAAGTGTATGGACTTTGTAGTAAGCCTATTAAGTATGCAGATTCTGCAATATTAAGTTTAGATGGTGGGATACCAAATAAACTATACGATGCAGATGCGATACCTGTGATGTTAGAGCCATTATAATCTCGTCCAAAAGGAACTACGTTAAGATATGTGTATACAATTTCGTCTTTAGTTAATATCTTTTCTAAGCGCAGTGACAATACGAGTTCGTTTGCTTTACGACGGTACGTCTTCTCACTACTTAATACTTGGTTTTTAATCAGTTGCTGTGTAATTGTACTTCCTCCAGATGATTGTTTCACATTGAAAACATCTTGAATCATTGCACGAATTAATGCCTTTGGTAAAATACCATTATGCTGATAGAATAATGTATCTTCTGAGGATGTCAATGCAGCAATCACGTTTGAATTTACACGTTTAGGTCCAACAATTAAAGTATTTTGGGACTGATCATATGCTTGTAAGATATTATTATTTTTATGATCAATCGCTTCATCTCCAGCAAAGTGTATGGCTTTCTTCTTTAATTCATTGTCACTCATTGCTGACGCATGTGATGTAATGCGATGGAAATAAAACATACTTGCAATGAAAAGAATCAATAAAATAAGGCAGAGTAGCGCAAACATCGTAATTAAGATATGCTTGATTAATTTATACTTGGTCTCATATTTTAAATATGAAGCCTGTTGCATATATGCCACAAATTTTTTTATCATTCACATGCGTCCTTTCTGAAAGTACGTCTAGTATATCATATTTTACTAAGTTGACTTTTAAAACAGAGTTCTTTATAATTATGTCAATTCCATAAATATTGGATAGTAAGGACAAGTAGCAGTTATAAAGGTCTTCAGAGAGTTAGTGGGTGCTGTGAACTAACGCTTTTTAATTGTGAATACACCTTTTAAAATATATCCAACGTTTAATTAATGAACGTATCATTAAGAGAGTGGTATCACATGTTGATGCTAAAGTATGGTGGTAACGTGCAAAAGCGCCCTTACATTTTGATAATGTAGGGGTTTTTATTTTTTTAAGGAGGTATACAGATATGACAAATGCTTTATTAGAGGATTTAAAGTGGAGAGGGTTAATTTATCAACAAACTGATGAAGAAGGTATTGAGGAGTTATTAAACAAAGAACAAGTATCTTTATATTGTGGTGCGGACCCCACGGCAGATAGTTTACATATTGGACATTTGTTACCGTTTTTAACTTTGAGACGTTTCCAACAGCATGGACATAGACCAATTGTGCTCATTGGCGGAGGTACAGGTATGATAGGTGATCCATCAGGTAAATCTGAAGAGCGTGTGTTACAAACTGAAGAACAAGTTGAGGCTAATGTTCAAGGTATCAATGCACAAATGCATAAATTGTTTGAATTTGGAACTGAAAAAGGCGCCGTTTTAGTTAATAATAAAGATTGGTTAGGTCAAATTTCATTGATTAGTTTCTTACGAGACTATGGTAAGCATGTAGGTGTAAATTATATGCTCGCTAAAGATTCAATTCAATCTAGATTAGAAAATGGTATTTCTTATACAGAGTTTACTTACACGATATTACAAGCCATAGACTTTGGACATTTAAATCAAAATTTAAATTGCAAAATTCAAGTAGGTGGCTCTGACCAGTGGGGCAATATCACAAGTGGTATTGAATTAATGCGACGTATGTATGGTCAAACTGAAGCGTATGGGCTTACTATTCCTTTAGTTACTAAATCAGATGGTAAGAAATTTGGTAAATCTGAATCTGGAGCTGTTTGGTTAGATGCTGATAAAACAAGTCCATATGAATTCTATCAATTCTGGATAAATCAATCTGACGATGATGTTATAAAATTCTTAAAGTATTTTACTTTCTTAAATAAAGAAGAAATAGAACGTTTAGAAGCATCAAGAGATGAACAACCTCATTTACGTGAAGCTCAAAAAGCATTGGCTGAAAATGTGACTAAATTGATTCATGGTCAAGATGCTCTAGATGATGCGATACGTATTTCACAAGCATTATTTAGTGGTAACTTGAAATCTTTATCTGCTAAAGAACTAAAAGAAGGTTTTAAAGACGTTCCTCAAGTAGAATTATCTGCAGACAATACTAATATTGTTGAAGCTCTAGTTGAAACAGGGATTTCTTCATCAAAACGACAAGCTCGTGAAGATGTAAATAATGGTGCGATTTATATTAATGGTGAGCGACAGCAAGATGTTAATTACAATTTATCAAGTGAAGATAAGATAGAAAATGCTTTTACAATTATTAGACGTGGTAAAAAGAAATACTTTATGGTGAATTATAGATAACAGAATATGAATAAAGGGTCTGGGACATTAAGCTCTTAAACAATGTAAAAAAGACAATTTCTATTAAAATTATTTGATAGAAATTGTCTTTTCTCTTATGCATTAGATAATATACAGCGCGTTAATTTAGTTTAGTGGTATTTATTAAATGAT
>NZ_KV809462.1:0-186135 GCF_001812565.1 Staphylococcus sp. HMSC059F04
TGTTTTTCTGAGATGTATGTCCCAGACCCTTTTTATATAAATTAAATTCAAATGCTAAGAAGTTATTGTGCAAATTGGCTACTTCTTGATGACTCTGAAGTATGAGATGCTTTTTGACTTTTTAATGTTACGTCGATTTCTTTTGTATTTCCGTCTCTAATAATAGTTAAAGTTACCTTTTCACCAGGTTTTTTATGTTGATATAAGTACGTTCTTAAATCGGTATCTTCTTTAACTGTTGTATTATCTATCTTTGTAATAATATCACCTTTCTTGATCGTACTTCCATGTTCAACCTTAGCCACATATACGCCTTCTTTTCGATTTGTATGCAATTCTTCACGATACGAGTCTGGAATTTCACTTAAATTTAGTAATCCAATACCAATTGAAGGACGTTCGATTTTGCCGTTTTTTACAAGTTGTTCAATCGTAACTTTAACTTCATTACTAGGAATAGCAAAGCCGATACCTTCAACTTGTTCAGCGGCAATTTTCATTGAATTTATGCCCACAAGATTACCGTTTATATCAACAAGTGCACCTCCAGAATTACCTGGATTAATCGCAGCATCAGTTTGTAAGACAGTCACTTTCGTACCGCCAGACGATGTATTTGCATCGATGGTACGTTCGTTGGCTGAAATGATACCTGAAGTAACTGAATTAGCGAATTCAAGTCCTAAAGGATTACCCATTGCAAATACAGAGTCACCTGTCTGCACTTTGCTAGAATTAGCAAATTTAATGGCTTTAACTCCATTTGTTTGTTTGATTTTCAAAACTGCAATATCTGAAACCGCGTCTTTACCAACGAGTTTAGCATCAACTTGTTTACCATTATGTAATTGTACCTTAACTTCATTCGCGCCATCAATAACATGATTATTCGTTACAATATAAGATGAATCATTATTAACTTGATATATTACACCAGAACCAACACCTGCTTCTTGTGATTTTGTGGATTTACCACGCAGCAAGTCATCAATACTTGAAGCTTTTTGCATATTAATAACACCCACAATTGAAGGTGATACATCTTTAATCATTTGGTTGACAGAATTGTATTTTTCACTTTTACCATCCAGCCGATTGCCACCTTTAGAGTTTGTTGCCTCTTGCACTTGCGAACCATTTTGATTCAAGCTAGTATGATTTAGCGCTTTTCCAATACCTAAGACGATTAATGCACCTATGATTCCTGCAACAATAGCAATGACTATTGTTTTAAACAAAGGAAAACGAGGTTTTGGATTTCTATAATGTTGATTGAATATTGACATTGTCTACCTCCTATTTCATACATAATATTATTATGTATGGTTTTCAACAATAATTCTAGTAAATTACTATCAGACTTTAGAAGTATCTTTGACGCTGCTTGTTAAGGCAAGAATATAATGATAAAATTCAATTTGTTGAAATAAAAGCAAAGAAGGTGCCATTATGTATCAAATCATCAGTAAATTATTAAATGTCTTGTTAGTAAAAGGGGCTAAATCTTTATATGTATTAGGGAAAGAAAATGTACCGAAGGATAGTAAATATATTGTGACATGTACACATGAAAGCTATAACGAAGTCATTATGTTAGCGCTAGCGCTTGTGCCAAATGAAATTAATTATATGGCTAAAAAAGAATTATTTAAAAATAAATGGATAGGCAAATTTTTAACTTCTTTAAACGCATTTCCAGTAGACAGAGAAAATCCAGGTCCTAGTACATTAAAACGTCCTATTAATTTATTAAAGCAAAATAAAACGGTAGGTATCTTTCCAACAGGACATCGAACATCTACAGAAGGCGCACCATTAAAAAGAGGTGCCTCTACAATTGCTTTGTTAAGTAAGTCGCCGATTTTACCAGCTGCTTACGTTGGACCAAAGCATATTTTAGGATTGTTGACTGGTCGTGCCACAATTAAATTTGGAAAACCTATTTATCTTAGTGATATTCCAAAAGAATTAAAACGTAATGAAAAGATTGAATATCTTACCAAAGAAATTGAAAAAAGAACAGGGGAATTACAGAAAGAGTTAAATGTCTTATATTATGAAAAATAATTAAATTGTTATATTACCAACAAATTTAAGGTTGAAGATAAAATATATAGTGAAATAAAGCGGATTTTTATTAAAATTTAATAGAAGTTCGCTTTTACTTTTTACACATTAAAGATGAAACAATGATTAATTAAACTGCTATGTAATATTGCTAAAGGTAAATTCATAACTAAAATAGAAGCGTGCAAGCTATGAAGATTATGCAATATATACTTTGTATTAGAAGTTTCGTAATATTAAATATTTTGTTAACATTTTCAAATAAATCTATAAAAATACAAAATGCATATGGTTATTTATTTGTTTGGCAATTATAATAAATAAGTAATAAAAATAAATACGTATTAAGGATTGATAATATGGGTAAGTTTTTTCAAAATTTAGGTCGCTCGCTAATGTTACCAGTAGCAATATTACCTGCTGCTGCGATTATTACTGGAATAGGTAATGCATTAAATGCGTTGCATATCTGGGCACAAGTTGCTTTGTTCTTTACTACTGTTGGTTCAACCATACTGGAACAATTAGGTATTTTATTCGCAATTGGTGTAGCGATTGGTATGGCGAAAAAGAATGATGGGGCAGTTGCGCTTGCAGCAGTGACAGGTTATTTGCTAGTAACTGTTGTTTTGTCACCAGCCAAGATAGCTCCAGTTTTACATGTTAAAGAAAATAGTCTAGATTTAGCTTTTTCACAAATGAATAATTCAAATGTTTTTATTGGTATTGTTATCGGTTTAATAGCAGCGTATACATATAATAAATTTAGTGAAACAGAATTACCAGTTGCGCTATCTTTCTTCAGTGGACGTAGATTAGTGCCGATATTAACTGCATTTTTCTGTACGTTTTTGGTGTTGGTGCTTCTTGTAGCTTGGCCAGTTGTTTATAATGCTATAGTTACTTTTGGAAAAACAATCACAGGGTTTGGACCATTTGGCGCATTTTTATATGGATTCTTTAATCGGTTATTAATACCAACTGGATTACATCATGCATTAAATAGTGTATTCTGGTTCGATACTATTGGCATCAATGATATTGGTAAATTCCAGAGTGGTAAAGATGCCGTAAAAGGCATTACAGGACGTTATCAAGCAGGTTTCTTCCCAGTAATGATGTTCGGTATGCCAGCTGCTGCTTTAGCGATTTATCATACGGCTCAAAGCAAACAGCAAAAGCAAGTGTATGCTTGGTTTTTAGCTAGCTCAATTGGTGCATTCTTTGTTGGTGTAACTGAACCTATCGAATTTGCTTTCATGTTTGTAGCACCCGTTTTATTTATTATTCA
Organism: Staphylococcus sp. HMSC059F04; assembly: GCF_001812565.1. NCBI lineage: Bacteria > Bacillati > Bacillota > Bacilli > Caryophanales > Staphylococcaceae > Staphylococcus > Staphylococcus sp. HMSC059F04. The sequence goes on from NZ_KV809462.1 coordinate 3,359, forward strand.
TGCATTATTAACTGGGTTATCACTATTTATTGCAGCATTGTTTCATTGGACTGCAGGGTTTGCATTTAGTGCAGGATTGATAGACTATTCTCTATCATTAATTAATCCTGTTGCAAATCATCCGTTGATGTTATTAGTACAAGGCGTGTGTTTCTTTGTATTATATTATGTTATTTTTAGAGTTGTTATACAGGTCTTTAACTTAAATACAATTGGTAGAGGGGATAATTTGCTTGCTGATCCTACTGAAACTGATAACAATCATCACGCAGTTCCAGATAATGGTGAGGGTCAAAGTAAATATTACAATACTGCTAAACAGATTTTAGAAGGGCTTGGCGGTAAGGATAATATTGTATCATTAACGAATTGTGCGACACGTCTTAGAATGGAACTGAAGGATAATGTAGTGATAGACGAACAGAAAATAAAAAATGCTGGGGCAGTAGGTGTTACTAAGAGTGGCAACCATTCAGCGCAGGTAATTGTAGGAACGCATGTTCAACAAGTTGCTGATGAAATTGAAAAGCAATTGTAGAATTTAAATAGCATTAAAATGCGGTTAAGCAAATGTCTACATTGACGTACTGTTTAACCGCATTTTGCATTTGCACCAAACATATCAATTAGGTATGATTAAGAAAAGTAATAGAGAGGATGTGGTGTGAGTGAAATCTATATTATTTGATGTTGATGGCGTTTTTTTAAGTGAAGAACGTTGTTTTGATGTTTCAGCACTCACAGTTGATGAATTATTACATAGTGAAGATTATTTAGGCCTTCAACCTATTAAACAATATAGTGATTTAACAGATGATCAAATTCAACAAATTAGAAATGAGATATTTCAGAATGATAAGATTTTAAATCATTTTAAATCACTGGGTCTTAATTCGAATTGGGATATGTTATTTATTGTTTTTAGCATTCATTTTATACATATTTTGAAGGAGCTTTCTAAAGGAGATAGAGAGGCTGTGCTGTCAAGTCAGCATTTTACTGTAGACAATATTGCATTTATTAAGCAACATTTAAATCAACAACCGAGCCTTTCACCACTAAATGTTAAGCATTTTTTATCAACGACAACACATGGGAAAACTCAAATATATGAATCATTAAAGCAATATGCACAACAGGAGCTAGAGATTGTTCAAGATGATATGTTTAATTTAAAAAGTACGCTGTGGCATTTTACGCAAGAGGTTTATCAAGAATGGTATTTAGGACAAAGTTTATATGAAGAGATTGAACAGAAAAAACCAAGAAGCACCTTTAAAAAAGGCTTTATTTTTCAAGAAATTTTATTACGGCCTGAAGCGGAAATTCAACAATTATTACATGATTTAAATGCAGCAGGCTATCAATTGGCTGTTGCAACAGGCAGACCTAGAACAGAAACAATTGTGCCGTTTAAATCATTTAGTTTATTACAATGGTTTGATCAATCACATATTGTGACCGCATCAGAGGTATTAACTGCTGAATCACAATATCCATCTTCTGCACCTTTAGGTAAGCCGAATCCATTTAGTTATATAGCAACATTAAATGGAAATCATCGTGAGCATTACAGTGAATATATCAAAAATCAAAATCATATCGTTTGTGGTACAGATGTTTATATTGTGGGAGACTCACTAGCAGATTTATTGTGTGCGAAAAAAATTGGAGCAACGTTTATTGGAACATTAACTGGATTGAGCGGCAAATCAGCTCGTCTTGAATTAGAACAGCATGGGGCAGACTTTATTATCAACCATGTTGGTGAAATTAGAAGCATTCTACTATAGATAAAGATTGGTAAGTTATATATAATGGATTATTTACGGATTATTTTGAACAGTCTGGGACATAAATGTAATGGATTGAAAATGACTAAATTTTTCTTAGGGCTTGGTTTTCACAATATCATGAATATGGTAGGTGATATCATTTGAATATATTAAAACTGAAGTTTCTATTGGTAGTGTAGGTTGGGGTGGCTGAAGCTGTCTCCTAAGAAAGCGAGCCAACAATACGAAGTATTCAATAAAAAAGAAGCAGTCAAATGAGTTGAATTCAATTCATCTGACTGCTATTTTTCTGAGATTTATGTCCCAGCCTCATAATTTTGAGATTGATGGTCCATTCTGTATATATAGTTTATGATATTATTCTAAGTTCTTGGAGAAAACTTTATGCCTTAGACTCTGTGTTAGGAATCGATAGAATTGTTCCATGAATCTTTGTGAATTGCTGGGTTTGTTTGAGATGTTGAATAACTTTGTCTGTGATTGGTTGATCGACAGCAATAATCATCATGGCTTGTCCGCCTTCAGTATTTCTACCTAACGACATACTTGCAATATTGATTTGTTCTTGACCAAGCAACGCTCCTGTTCGACCGACAATTCCAGGCACATCGTTGTGATAAGTTATTAATTGATAAGCATTAGGCTGAAAATCGACTGAGAAATCATTAATTCTTATAATTCTTGGACCAAACCCTTCAATAACGGTTGCACCAATAGTTAGAGAATATGATTGATGTTGCAAACGTATTTCAACATAATTCTTAAAAGCTGAGCCAGCTGATGTTCTTGTTTCAACTTGATAATTAATTTCTTGTTCTTTTAATAATGCTAAACCATTGATTAAATTTGCACGATGGCCAAAATGTGGTTTTAGTAACTGTGTAATGGATGAACGCAAGATTAAATCTGCGTGCGGTTCAACAATTTCTCCGCTTACTGTGATTTTAATGTCTTCTGGTGCGTGATCAAATAATTGCACAGCAAGTTCAGCTGCAATTTCACTAACTTTAATGAATTCTCGAGCAGTGTTGCTAATATTAGAAAAATCTAATGTTGGCGCGTTAATCGCATGCTTAATTAATCCTTTCTCAAAATAGTCTACAAGTTCTTCCGAAACTGAAATGGCTACTTTGGTTTGGGCTTCAATAGTTGAGGCACCTAAATGAGGCGTTACAATAATATCGTCGTGACTAATTAAAGGTGAATTAGTTGGAGGTTCTTCTTCAAAGACATCGATGGCAGCTTTGGCAATTTGTTTTTTATCTATTGCTTCAAATAAAGCTGCTTCATCTATAATACCACCACGTGCAACGTTAATCACTTGTAATGTTGATTTTGCTTTATTAAAGAAGTCCTTTCCAATCATACCTTTTGTCTTCTCAGTTAAAGGTGTATGCACAGTTAAAAAATCTGTTTTTTTAGCTATCTCATCTAGTGAGGCTATAACGATATTTAATTCTTTGGCTTTTTCTTTAGTTAAAAATGGATCATATGCTAAAACAGTCATACCAAAGCTTTGCAAACGTTTAATTACCCCAAGACCAATTCTCCCAGTGCCAATTACTCCCAGAGTTTTTTGATAAAGTTCTACACCACGAAATGCTTTACGATTCCATGCTCCTTGTTGTAATGAAGCATGTGCATTTGGAATATTGCGTGCCATTGCTAAGAGCATAGCAACTGAATGTTCAGTTGCTGAAATCGTATTTCCATCAGGTGCATTAATCACGATTATACCGTTTAATGTAGCAGCATTTATGTCAATGTTGTCAACGCCAACTCCAGCACGTGCAACAACTTTGAGGTGTGAGGCAGATTCTAATACTTTAGCAGTGACTTGTGTTTGGCTACGAACAATTAGAGCTTCATAACTATCAATCATTTCACACAATTCATTTTCTGATAAATTAGTTTGAATATCTAATTGAAAGTTGGGATTATTTATTAATGCCGTAAGACCTTCTTTAGATATAGGGTCTGCTACTAATATCTTATGCTTCATGATGAATTACCTCCATATATGCTTTCATGCCTTTACCAATATAATTCATTTTGCGATAGTCAGATAAAATCGTTTCTAACGCTGCAACAACAGAAAGAATATCAAATGGTGAAACCTTTCCCATATGACCAATGCGCAGAATCTGACCTTTAAGTTTGCCTTGGCCACCAGCAATTGTAATACGATAGTTTGCTTTTAATGAATCTTTAATGTATTTGAGCTCAGCACTATCTTTTGGTATAAAAGCAGTGACGGTAGGTGAGGCGTCTTGTGATTTTACTAATAAGTCTAAATCTAAAGCCTTTAGTGCGGTTCTTAAAGCTTGTTTAATGATATTATGTCGTTTAATAACATGTTCAAATCCTTCATTTTCGATTAACGCGCTATAGCGGTTAAGTGCTCTAAAGAGTGCTACATTTGGTGTGAAAGGTGTGCTATGTTGTATTAATGATGAATGATATTTAGTTAAATCTAAATAAAATCTGGGCGTCTTTACTTCTTGAAATCTTTCGAGTGCTCGATCATTGTATCCGACAAAAGCAAGTCCTGGTGGCAGCATAATAGCTTTTTGACTACCTGATATTAGCACGTCGATATTGTCCCGCTCCATATTTGCGTCAACAGCACCAATGCAACTGACACCATCAACGACAAAATAAATGTCAGGATCAAAAGATTTAATTGCATATCCTATTTGTCCAACGGGATGCAAGACACCAGTTGATGTCTCACAATACTGACAAAATACAGCTGTAATCGTTTCATTTAGATTAGATAAGTAATTTTTAAATGCATCAATGTCAACAGCTTCTCCCCATGCTACATTAAAAACATGTACATTTTGATAATATGTTTCTGCAATTTGTTTAAAACGATTACCAAAAGCTCCAGAGACAATAACGACAAAATGGTCATCTGGATTAACGATATTTAACATACTTGCTTCTAATACGCTTGTTCCACTTGAAGTTAATACCATAACATCATTTGTACTGCCAAAAATCTTTTTCAGAGATGTAAATGCCGTCTTAGCTATGTTTTCAAAGTCGGCCGAGCGATGACCTACCATAGGCAATTGAATGGCTTCATTGATTTCTTTCGGTACTGGGGTAGGACCAGGTGTTAATAATAAAGTTTCGTAATAGTGCATAATAAAACTTCCTCCAATATGATGATTTTTCAATTTTACCAAATATTCTGAAAATTTTAAAGGCAATTTCATATATTATATATTTAAAAATAGAGATAGTTGTACCTAATTTCAATTTGAATGCTGAAACAGTTTAAGACATAAATACCAAAAAGACACAAAGAGGATTTCAACTTAAAAAACTTCTTCGTGCCTTTTTTCTCCGCATTGCAGGACTTTTGTTCATAGAATGCTGTACTTAGTCACTTGATATAAAATAATACGCATTGTTAATTCTCTGCTATTGTTGGTTCAATAATAATCTCTATATTTCCTCTGATTGAATTTGAAATCATACAATGTTCATCAGCAATTTGAGTTAGCTTTGAAATACGTTGTTGTAAACGATTGCTTTGCAATTTATCAATAAATATTGTTGGTTTATGAACAATTCTTATCATTGAAAATTTACCTTGATTAAATTGAGCAGTTCCTATAGATTCATTTTTAATAGTAATGTTATCAAACCTTGCACGTTCTAAAGCGGCTGCGAGTGATATGATATAACAAGATGAGGCAGCTGAAACTAACATTTCATCTGGGTTTGTCCCGGTGCCATTACCACCAAGAGATGAGGGAATGGAAATACGTTCATTCAAAATATCGCCTTCTACGGTACCAATACTTTCTCGTCCTCCTGTCCAATGTGTTTTTACTTTAAAATCATGCTTAACCATATAACTTTGACCTCCATGTTTGATATGTTAACTTTAGTTTAGATAATTTAAAATAGAAAGCAAGGAAGGGGACTTTTAATGACTATTTCAAGACCTAATTCAACGTTTAGCATCGTTGCACATCGTGGTTTATCAAAACGTTATCCTGAAAATTCATATATAGGCTTAAAAGCGGCTTTAGAATTACCAATAGATATGTTAGAAATTGATGTCCATTACACTAAAGATAAGCAACTTGTGGTCATACATGATGATACAATTGATCGCACTTCTAATGGCCGAGGAAAAGTCATAGATTATACATATGAGCAATTACAACAATTTGATTTTGGAATCAAATGGGGAGAAGCTTTTAAGGGAACCCGAATCTCTAAATTAGAAGATATATTACAATTAGCTCGACAGTATTCAAAAATATTATTGATAGAGTTGAAAGTTCCTCAACAATATCCCGGTATTGAAGATATGTTACTCGACGTTTTGGATCGCTATCATATGCCGAAAAGGCAAGTGATTTTACAATCGTTTGACGAAGAAAGTGTGCGATCTATAGCAACAAAAACGACAGAATACAAACTTGGTGTATTGATAAGTAAGAAGAAATATTGGCATCGTTTACCAAATTTTGAAGATATTTCACAATATGCGGACTATATTAATCCCAATTACTCTATAGTAACTAAAAAATTTATCGATGGCGCACATCAAGTTAATCTCAAAGTTATGCCGTACACTGTAAATGAAGCCAAAGCTGCACAGTCACTTATTAAACTAGGTGTCGATGGCATTATTACAGATATACCAGATGAACTTTTTCAACTATAAAGAAAGCGTTAATAATTTTAAATTGTGACCTGTAAGTAAAAATACGATAATACAGGGAATATGAAGCCATACAGTCATCCGTAACGTAAAAAAGCCAGTAAATGCATTTACAAAATACGCATTTACTGGCTAATTTTTTAGGAATAATGTCCTAAAGTCTAACACTTATTATCTTGAGTAGTACTCAACGATTAATTGTTCATTGATTTCTGCTGGTAATTCGCTACGTTCAGGGAAGCGTACGAAAGTACCTTTTAAGTTATCTGCATCAAAATCTAAGTATTCAGGAACGAAATTATTGATTTCAACAGATTCTTTAATAATATCTAAGTTTTGTGATTTTTCACGTACAGTAATCATTTGACCAGGCTTTAATGAATATGATGGGATATCGACACGACGACCATCTACTTCAATATGACCATGACCAACTAATTGACGAGCTTGACGACGTGTGCGGGCTAAACCTAATGCATAAACAACTGCGTCTAAACGACTAGCTAATAAAATCATGAAGTTTTCACCATGTACACCATATTGCTTAGCAGCAATATCAAATGTATTACGGAATTGTCTTTCAGTCATACCATATAAATAACGTAATTTTTGTTTTTCACGCAATTGCATACCATATTCTGATAATTTTTTACGTTGGTTTGGACCATGTTGTCCTGGTGCGTAAGGACGTTTTTCTAATTCTTTACCAGTACCGCTTAATGAGATACCTAAACGACGAGATTTTTTCCAGTTTGAACCTCTGAATCGAGCCATAAATTGACTCCTCCTTTTCTTTTTTGTTGTTATGAATAAACAAAAAAGAGTGCTATATGCTCATCAAGATATGTTGTTTTATGTGTCTTCGCCTTATAGCTACAGTTACACGACACGTCCGCTTTGGGAACAACATAGCGCTTAATAATATATAGCTGCTACTTTCGTAAATTCACACAAATATTATTGTAACATTTTATGGTAAAGTGTCAATACTTAAATATAACTACAGAGAAAGTTGTTGTTCGATAATTGATACTAAGTTTTCTAATTGTCGCTGATCTTCCTCTGTAAAACGACTGTTAATAGGAGAATCAATATCTAATACACCAATAATTTCATTGTTTTGATGTAAAGGTATGACTATTTCAGATTTACTTTGTGCATCACAAGCGATATGTCCCGGAAATTGATGGACGTCCGCAATGCGCTGTGTTTGGTTTTGTGCAACAGCAGTGCCACACACACCTTTTCCAATAGCGATGTGAACACACGCTGGATGACCTTGAAATGGTCCTAATATTAGTTCTTGATTGTCTATTAAATAAAAACCAACCCAATTTATTTGGTCGAGATTATCATTTAATAAAGCAGATGTGTTACTTAATATAGCGATTAAATTAGTTTCATCTTCTATTAAACTCTGAAGTTGTTTTGAAAGTAAATTATAATTTGTAGATGTTGTACCAGTCATTAAATTACCTCGCTCATTTTTCTTCATATTATAATAGGTAAAAATAAATTCGGCAATTCATCTATTTTTCACTTAAATCACAGGGCAAATTACGTTATAATAAAATGTGATAAATTAGGAGGAGAATGAGATGGTCTTATACATTATTTTAGCAATTTTCATCATTTTATTGATTGCTATAGGAATTATGTTCTTTTTGCGCTCAAACAAGCGAACTTTAATTTCTAATGCTGAAGAACGTAAAGTTGAAATTCAACAGTTACCTTATGAAAGCAATCTAGAAAAATTAACAAAGCTAAACTTGAAAGGTGAAACAAAAACGAAATATGATGCATTGAAAAAAGCTACAATGGATAACACAACTAATTATTTAGCACCAGTAGAAGAAAAACTACAAAGTGCTGAAGAACAGCTTGATAAATTTAAATTTTCAGCAGCTCAGAATGATATCGATGATGCCAATGAATTAATGGATCATTATGAAGAAGGGTATCAGTCACAATTAAAAGAAGTTGATGAAATTGTAGCTTTACATAAAGATAGTGATAGTATTTATCAACAATGTAAAACAAATTACCGTGAAATGAAACGTGATGTGTTGGCTAATAGACATCAATATGGTGAAGCAGCTGCACCTTTAGAACAACAAATTGAACAATTCGAACCGCAACTTGATCAATTTGAAACACTTAAAGCAGAAGGTAATTATGTTCAAGCACATAATCACATTGCTGGCTTAAATGAAACAATGACACAACTTAAAACATATATGGAAGAAATTCCGGAATTAATTCGTGAAGCCCAAAAGGAATTACCAGGACAATTCCAAGATTTAAAATATGGCTGTCGCGACTTAAAAGTTGATGGTTTTGATTTAGACCATGTCAAAATTGATGGCACGCTACAAAGTTTGAAAACGGAATTAAGTTTTGTTGAGCCAATGATTAGTCGATTAGAATTAGAAGCTGCAAATGAAAAATTAGACGCCATTAATGATAAATTAGATGAAATGTATGATTTAATTGAATATGAAGTTAAAGCCAAAAATGAAGTTGAAGAGTCTAAAGAGGACATTACTGACGCATTATTTAGAGCGAAAGAAATGAATTATACACTTAAAACTGAAATAGATTATGTTAAAGAAAATTATTTCATTAATGAGAGCGATGTTCATAGCGTGAGACAGCATGAAAATGAAATTCAAAATCTAATTGCAGTTTACGATGAAATATTACAAGAAATGTCTAAGTCAGCGGTCCGTTATAGTGAAGTTAAAGACAACTTAGAGTATTTAGACGATCATGTTGCAGAAATAAACGAGGATCAAGAAAAATTACAAAATCATTTAATTCAATTACGAGAAGATGAAGCAGATGCTGAAGATAATCTTTTACGTGTACAGTCTAAAAAAGAAGAAGTATATCGTCGATTGCTTGCATCTAATCTAACAAGTGTACCAGAACGATTTATCATTATGAAAAATGAGATTGACCACGAAGTTAGAGCTGTAAATGAACAGTTTAGTACCAAACCTATTCATGTCAAACAATTAAAGGATAAAGTTGCTAAAATTGTAATTCAAATGAATACGTTTGAAGACGAGGCTAATGATGTATTAGTAAATGCAGTTTATGCTGAACGATTAATACAATACGGTAATCGCTATCGCAAAGATGATAACAGTTTAGATAAGAGTCTAAACGAAGCAGAACGCCTATTTAAAAACAATCGTTATAAACGATCAATTGAGCTTGCTGAACAAGCACTTGAGAAAGTTGAACCAGGTATAACAAAATATATAGAAGAACAAATGACAAAAGAATAATTGCACTATACAATAGAAATGCATAAAATAGGCTGGGACATTTGATTATGTTCCAGCCTACTTATACTATATTGACTCCGTAATAAAATTAAATTGCACTCTGCTCTACGAATTCAATTGGGCAGTAGAATCTTAAAAGAGACAAATGAAGAAATTTACTTTTAATTTTTCAAAAAAATAGTATAATGCTTGAGTATTAATTTTTATAAAAATAGCAGATAATGGTTTTAATAGAATACAGTTAAATGAAAGAGAGTGTTGGTTTTGATTTATCTTGATAATGCGGCAACAACGAAAGCCAATCTAGACGTAATAGATTCTTTTGTAAAGGTGAATCAGTCATTATATTATAATCCGAATAGCCCACATTATGCTGGGTTACAAGCAGCGCAAATATTGCAACAAGCGAAAAAGCAAGTAACACAAATCATGAATTGTCCGCAATTTGATGTTCTATTCACTAGTGGCGCAACTGAATCAAACAATATCGCATTAAAAGGTATCGCTTATAGAAAAAGAGATACAGCTAATGTCATTATAACATCCGTTTTAGAACATCCTTCAGTGTTAGAAGTAATGCGTAGTTTAGAACAAGAAGGTTTTACATTAAAATATGTAAATGTTACTTCGCAAGGAATAATAGATGTGGAACATTTAAAACAATTAATGTCCGAAGATGTTGGTCTTGTAACGTGTATGCATGTTAATAATATTATGGGACAAATTCAACCTATACAAGCTATTGTAGATTTATTAAAGCACTATCCTAAAGCGCATTTTCATGTAGATGCTGTACAGGCATTTGGTAAAATACCTCTGTTAATAGAAGGAATCAATAGCATGAGTCTGAGTGGTCATAAATTTAATGGCTTAAAGGGACAAGGTTTACTTCTCATAGATAATGTTAGAAAGCTCACACCGATTATTCAAGGTGGCGGTCAAGAGTATGGTGTACGTAGTGGAACTGTTAACTTGCCTATGGATGTATCTTTGGTCAAAGCGTTAAAATTAGCTAATGAACACTTGTTATCACGGTATGAAAAATTTGCATCATTTAAACAGCAAATTGTAGATATGTTAAAAAATTATCCAGGTGTATACTTAAACTCGCCAGAAAATGCTGCACCACACATTGTTAATATCGCATTTCCAGGCGTTAAAGGAGAAGTACTTGTCAATGCATTTTCTAAACTGGATGTTATGGTTTCAACAACGAGTGCTTGCTCTTCTAAAAGAGAAAAACTTAATGAAGTATTGTTAGCTATGGGATTGTCAGATAAACGCATTGAAGGAAGCATTAGAATATCCTTTGGTGATACTACAAGCCAAGAAGATATAGATACATTCAAAAAAGCATTTAATGAAATATATGGAGAAGTGAAGGAGTTATTAAAGTAATGAATTATGATCATATTTTAGTTAGGTATGGTGAGCTCACTTTAAAAGGGGCTAACCGTAAAAAGTTTGTCAACTGCTTAAAGGACAATGTGAATAAAGCATTAAAATCAATCAATGGCACGCATGTCATGGGAAAAAGAGATCGCATGTACATAGATTTAGAAGAAGAAACGGATTGTAATGAAGTCATCCAGCGCTTAACTCAAATTTACGGTATTAAATCAGTAAGTCCAGTATTAAAAACTGGCAAAACTGTTGATGAAATCAATCAACTTTGTATCAAATTAGCATTAAATTTTAACACAAATGCTTCTTTTAAAATTGATGTTAAACGCTCAGATAAAACTTTTCCATTAGATACTTATGAATTACAACGTATAGTGGGTGGCGCTGTTATTGAAAATGTTCCTGGACTTACAGTGAACGTAAAACAACCAGACTATGAACTACGTGTTGAAGTTAGAAAAGACGCGATTTATGTATATCATGAAATCTTTGAAGGCGCTGGTGGGTTGCCAGTTGGTACAGGTGGCAAAACATTATTAATGTTATCAGGAGGTATTGACTCACCGGTTGCAGGAATTGAAGTAATGCGTCGTGGTGTAACCATTGAAGCCATACATTTCCATAGCCCACCATTTACAAGTGAAAAAGCCAAAGAAAAAGTCATTGAACTTACACGCATTATGTCTCAACGTGTAGGTCCAATTAAATTGCATATTGTTCCATTTACAAATTTACAAAAACAAATCAACAAAGTTGTTCACCCAAGATACACAATGACATCTACGCGTCGTATGATGATGCGTATTGCTGACAAAGTTGTTCATGAAATAGGTGCACATGCGATTGTTAATGGAGAAAATCTAGGACAAGTAGCAAGTCAAACGTTGAAAAGTATGTATGCTATTAATCATGTTACTTCTACACCTGTATTACGTCCTCTATTGACACTTGATAAAGAAGAAATTGTTAAAATGGCACGCAAGATTGGTACATATGACGTATCAATTCAACCGTTTGAAGATTGTTGTACTATTTTTACACCAAAAAATCCTGTAACAGAACCAGATTTTGATAAGGTTGAAAAATATGAGCGTGTGTTTGATTTTGATAGTTTGATACAACAAGCGGTAGAGCAGATTGAAACATTAACAATAGATAAAAATTATAAAAGCAAAAAAGATGAAGACACAGCTGCTTTAATAAATGAATTATTTTAGTATCTTTGATAGTTATTAAGTGTAAGGGGATGCTGTGATGGATATAAATATTTACATTGTTTTAATTATCATTTTATTTGGCTTTTTAGCTGCATTCATTGATGCTGTTGTAGGTGGGGGTGGCTTAATATCAACGCCCGCTTTGTTGGCAATTGGTTTACCACCTGCATTAGCATTAGGTACAAATAAACTTGCAAGCAGTTTTGGATCCTTGACGAGTACGATTAAATTTATTCGGTCCGGACATGTGGATTTGAACATCGTTCTCAAGCTCTTTCCATTTGTATTCATATTTGCAGCTGGAGGGGCTAGTTTAGCTATCTTTCTGCCGGCAGAAGTACTTAAACCATTAATTATTATCATATTGACATTAGTAATGGTATATACACTAGTGAAAAAAGATTGGGGAAGTGTACGTACTTTTACTAAATTAACGCCTGTAAAAGCAATAATTTTTGTAACACTCATGCTTATTATTGGTTTTTATGATGGTTTTTTGGGTGGAGGTACGGGTTCATTTATGCTGTTTGTATTATTGCTATTTGGTTTTGATTTTTTAAGTGCAGCTGGAAATGCTAAAGTTTTGAATTTTGCGTCAAATATAGGTGCACTTATCTTGTTTATGATTTTGGGGCATGTTGATTATATGATTGGTTTCATTATGGCTATAAGCATGATTGTTGGATCATATGTTGGTGCGCGCTTTGCGATTGCCAAGGGTGTAGGATATATAAAATTATTATTTGTCACTGTCACTTCAATGTTAATATTAAAAAATATTTTTGATTATGTCAGAGATTGGTTATAAGAAAAAATAGTACTTTCTTTATAGATTAAATGATTGATTTTGTAATTATGTATGGCGTATGATGACATATATGAAGTATATAACATTATTAGGAGGTCATCGATTATGGCTGAAGTCACATTCAATAACCAACCTATTCATTTATTAGGTTCAGAAGTACAACAAGGAGATCAAGCGCCGAATTTCACAGTATTGGCTAATGATTTAAGTGAGGTAACATTAGATACTTATCAAGGACAAAAGAAATTAATTAGTGTGGTTCCTTCTATAGATACTGGTGTTTGCGATCAACAAACGCGTAAATTTAATGAAGAAGCAGCGAAAGAAGACGGTGTTGTATTAACGATTTCTGTAGATTTACCTTTTGCACAAAAGAGATGGTGTGCAGCGAATGGTTTAGATAATGTCATTACGTTAAGTGACCATAAAGAACTTTCATTCGGTAAAAATTTTGGTGTAGTTATCGAAGAAATGCGATTATTAAATCGAGCAGTATTCGTCTTAGATAAAAATAATAAAGTTGTATATAAAGAAATTGTAAGTGAAAACACTGATTTTCCAAACTTTGATGCTGCATTAGAAGCATATCAACAAATATAATCTGTTAATAATATTAAATTGATGTGTCCACAGTTATTTCAATCGATGAGAACATAAAGATATTGACTTCTCAAGAAATAATGTGGACATTTTTTATGAGAAAGGAAGTCTCGTTATCATGCAAGAACAAGAAACCATCATGGAAACGTTATTTAAAACGCTTGATGAAAAGGCTAAGAGCTTGAATAAAGAAAATGGACAAAGCTTTATCGAAAATCTAGGATTAGCGATGGAATATGTGTATCAACAGCGTCGAGATTTACTTGAACAAGCTACATTACAAGATCGTCGTAAAGCCTTTCAATTTGCCTATTTAAGTTTATTACAGGAAGAAACAATACAGGCCAATCATCAAATCACCCCTGATTCAATAGGATTGATTTTGGGATTTTTAGTTCAAAAGTTTATGGCAAAATCGCAAGAATTACATGTTGTTGATATGGCAAGTGGTGCTGGCCATTTAAGCGCAACAGTAAATGAAGTATTGAAAGAATCGACGCTCATGCATCATCTTATTGAAGTTGATCCCGTGTTATCAAGAGTAAGTGTCCATTTAGCGAACTTTTTAGAAATACCTTTTGATGTATATCCTCAAGATGCTATCATGCCACTACCTTTAGAAGAAGCCGACGTTGTGATTGGAGATTTTCCTATTGGATATTATCCTGTTGACGAACGGAGTAAAGATATGGTTTTAGGATTTAAAGAAGGACATAGTTTTTCGCATCATTTATTGATTGAACAGAGTGTAACAGCTTTACGTCAAGGTGGTTATGCATTTTTAGTAGTACCTAGCTCTATATTTGAAGGGGATAGGGTACAACAGCTGCAGAATTTTATTGCTACAGAAACAGAAATGCAAGCATTTTTAAACTTACCTAAAACACTGTTTAAAAGTGAACATGCGCGCAAATCTATTTTAATTTTACAAAAGAAAAAACCACATGTGACTAAATCGGTTGAAGTTTTATTGGCTAATATACCTGATTTTAAGAATCCACATCAATTTCAATCATTTATTGCTGAATTGAATGATTGGTTAGTAACAAATCATCCAGAAAATTAAACTGTATTACTCTTGAATTACTACTGTATTAATGGTTAAATAGTATAGGATACTATTATAAAAAATGGAGGCCAAGGACAAATGTCGAAATTAATTTTGGCGATTAACGCTGGTAGTTCTTCTTTGAAATTTCAATTGATTAGAATGCCTGAAGAAAAATTAGTAACAAAAGGTTTAATTGAACGTATTGGATTAAAGGATTCAATTTTTACTGTAGAAGTAAATGATGAAAAAGTAAAAGAAGTAAGAGATATTAAAGATCATGAAGAAGCAGTTAATATCATGTTAGATAGTTTTGAAAAACATGGCTTCATCGAAAATATCAATGATATTGAAGGAACTGGTCACCGTGTTGTTCATGGTGGTGAATTGTTCCCAACATCAGCTCTTGTAACTGATGAAGTAGAGAAACAAATTGAATCATTATCTGAATTAGCACCGCTTCACAACCCAGCTAATTTGATGGGAATTAGAGCATTTAAAAAATTATTACCTAATATTCCACATGTGGCAGTATTTGATACTTCATTCCATCAAACAATGCCAGAACAAGCTTATTTATATAGCTTACCTTATCAATATTACGAAGATTATGGCATTCGTAAATATGGTTTCCATGGTACGAGTCATAAGTATGTATCACAACGCGCTGCAGAGTTATTAGGTAAACCAATTGAAGAATTACGTATTATTACATGTCATATTGGTAATGGTGCCTCAATTGCAGCTATTGATGGTGGAGAATCTATTGATACTTCTATGGGCTTCACACCTTTAGCTGGTGTGACTATGGGTACACGTTCCGGAAATATTGACCCAGCACTTATTCCTTTTATTATGGAAAAAACAAATAAATCAGCTGAAGAAGTTCTAAATGTATTGAATAAAGAATCTGGTTTATTAGGTATTTCTGGTACTTCAAGTGACTTGCGTGACCTTGAAGGAGATGCTCAAGAAGGTAATAAACGTGCACAAATTGCTTTAGATGTCTTTGCAGAGAGAATTCATAAATACATTGGTTCGTACGCTACAAGAATGCATGGGGTTGATGTCATTGTATTCACAGCTGGTGTTGGAGAAAACTCTGATGTTGTTCGTGCAAAAGTTCTTGAGGGCTTAGAATTTATGGGCGTATATTGGGATCCTAAGAAGAATGAAGGATTACGTGGTAAAGAAGCCTTTATCAATTACCCACATTCACCAGTAAAAGTCTTAGTTATTCCAACAAATGAAGAAGTTATGATTGCAAGAGACACAGTTAAATTTGGCGATTTATAATAATTTAAAGTTAAAAAGGAGACGTTTCTGAAATAGGGACGTCTCCTTTAATTATAAGGGTGTATTACAGGTTTGACATAAATTAGCTTTGTGTTTCTTTTATACTCAATATTGTGAATTGTTGTTTCTCATACATAGGTGAGAACTTCAGCTACCCAACTTGCTTTGCTAAAAAAGGTTTAACCAGCTTTACTGTGCTTTGGACTCCTTGTTCTGTTTTCTCATGTGAGTGTGTCGCCTATGGAATTCGAACTTAAAAGCACTTAGCTATGTCTTAGTATCGTTTAATATAGTAACAAAAAAGGGCAAAGACATTTATGTCTTTGCCTCGTCAATATAATATAAATAAAAGTGATTTAATTACGCTTGATATTGCTTACGAAGTTCTGCTGTAGCCACTTGTGGTTGGAAATCTTCTGGGATTTCTTCAGTACGAACCACTAATACGTCACATGGTGCATGACGTACAATAGCTTCTGAAACAGAGCCAACGATAAATCGTTCAACTGCATTAAGACCTGATGTACCGCACATAATTAAATCTGCATGTAATTCAGATGCTAGTTTTTTTGGAATAATAGCTTTTGGTGAACCGAATTCCAAACGCGTTTCAACTGTTGGAACACCTGCTTTTGTAGCAACTTCTTTATAGCCTCTCAGTAAATCCTCTGAGAAGTTTTTAGATTTCTCAGTAAACTGAGCATCATACACTTCATATGAAGAATACGTTCTTGAATCAATGATGTTAACAATCGTTAATTTAGCCTCATTACGTTTTGCAACATCTACAGCTTTGTTAAAAGCCCATTCAGCTTCATGTGATCCATCTACTGCGATTAGAATATTTTTATAAGTTAACATTGCGGTTGCCCCTTTCGCTTTTCTTAATTTTATTTTACCACAATTTACAGAATATTAAATTAATATAGTTTTACAATTTTGTGTATATTTTGATTGCGCTTTCATAGTGATAGCGTTACGATATGAATGGAGGTGGAAGGAATGAAAATAGGGATTCCAAAAGAAATAAAAAACAATGAAAACAGAGTGGGCTTATCACCCAGCGGTGTGCATGCTTTAGTTGAGCAAGGGCATGAAGTTCTTGTTGAAACTAACGCTGGTATGGGCTCATTTTTTGAAGATATTGATTATGAACAGGCAGGTGCTAAAATTATAAATGATGCATCTGATGTTTGGGATGTTGAAATGGTTATCAAAGTAAAAGAGCCATTGGAATCAGAATATCAATATTTTAAAGAAGGTCTTATTTTATTTACTTACTTACATCTGGCTAATGAAGAAAAATTAACACAGGCACTTATCGATAATAAAGTGGTTGGGATAGCATATGAAACAGTGCAATTACCAGATCGTTCATTACCATTGCTTACACCAATGAGTGAAGTTGCAGGTCGAATGTCAGCTCAAATCGGTGCAGAATTTTTACAAAAAGTTAAAGGCGGAATGGGCATCTTGCTAGGTGGTGTTCCAGGGGTACCTAAAGCACGTGTATCAATCATTGGTGGAGGACAAGCTGGTACAAATGCTGCTAAGATTGCACTTGGTTTAGGTGCAGATGTAACAATTTTAGATGTAAATCCTAAGCGATTACAGGAACTTGATGATTTATTTGATGGTCGTATTCATACTATTATGTCAAACCCACTTAATATTGAAAATGCAGTGAAAGAAAGTGACTTAGTTATTGGTGCAGTACTTATTCCAGGAGCTAAAGCACCAAATCTTGTTACAGAAGATATGATTAAACAAATGAAAGATGGCGCGGTCGTAGTTGATATTGCCATAGACCAAGGTGGTATCTTCGAAACGACAGATAAAATTACGACACATGATGATCCTACGTATATTAAACATGGCGTGGTGCACTATGCAGTTGCGAATATGCCTGGAGCAGTACCACGCACATCTACGATTGCATTGAATAATGCAACACTACCATACGCACAATTACTAGCTAATAAGGGGTATAAAGAAGCATTTAAAGCTAATCAACCATTGTCTCAAGGTTTAAACACGTATAAAGGTCATGTTACAAATAAAGGTGTTGCTGAAGCATTTAATTTAGAATACCTTTCAGTTGAAGATGCGCTTAAAGAAAAATAATTGAGGTGAAAAACGTCCGGATTAAAGTTATCCGGACGTTTTAGTATAGCAATATTTTATTTGTCATAACGCGTAAGTATTTCATAACCATTTTCAGTAACTAGAATATCGTCTTCAATTCTTACTCCTGTTACGTTAGGTACATAAATACCAGGCTCAATTGTTATGACCATTCCAGCTTCTAATACGTTTTCATTTGTACTAGAAACATCTTGATATTCATGCTCTTCTAATCCAAGTCCATGTCCCAAACGATGTGGGAAATATTCTCCATAACCTGCCTCAGAAATAATATCTCGTGCTATTTTATCAATTGCTTTAAGCTTTACACCTGGCTTAATAGCTTTAATTGCAGTTGTTTCTGCTTTTAATACAATATCATATATTTCCTGTGCTTGATTTTCAGGTGTACCGAATTTCACAGTTCGAGTCATATCACTGCAATAGTGGTTAACGATTACACCTAAATCAAAGAGGACATATTCATTGTCTTGTAACTCACGATCTCCCGGTGTGCCATGAGGTGATGCAGCATGGTCGCCAAATAATACCATGGTATCAAAACTCATTTCAGAAACACCATATTTTTTAATTTCATTTTCAATATGATTTACAACATCGCGTTCTTTTACACCAACTCTTAAGAAAGAAACACCAATTTCTATACATTTATCAGCGAGTTGGGCCGCTTTTTTGATGTTTTCAATTTCAGAAGCTGATTTAATATTTCTTAACTGTTTAATAGTAAAATCAATGTCATCAAATGATTTTACGTTAAAGCCTTGTGCCAATTCACGTTGTCGTTTAACAGTTAAATGCTCACTTTCTATCAACATTTTATTAAATGTTTGTGTCATTAAATTAAATGGATTTTCAGTATCTAGATAGCCAATGATTTTACCTTCAAAGGGAGATGCTTTTACTTCTTCAACTTCCATTTTAGGACAGTATAATATTTGTTCTCCATTTTTTTTAATTAGCAGAGCAAATAATCGTTCATGTGGTTCACTACGATAACCAGTAAAATAAAAGATATTAAGTGGTGTTGTAATCCATGCAGCGTCAGCTTGCTGATCCTTTAACGTTTCAATGATTGTATCTGTGTTTGTCATGTGTTTACCTCCTAAATCATCTTAAATCCATAATACGGCTATTTAGGTTATTTTTCAAAATATACTCATTAATGAATCCTATCTTTAACTTATAATTTATTGTTAAAATTGTAATATGTAGGGTATAACTAAATTACAGAAGTTTTAAGGAGGAAATATGATGAAACTTTCATTTCACGGACAATCAACAGTTTATTTTGAGAGCAACGGTAAAAAAGTTATTATCGATCCTTTTATTTCAGGTAATGACAAGTGTGACTTAGATGAACAAACGTTAGAGGTTGATTATATTATATTAACTCATGCACACGAAGATCATTTTGGTGATACGGTTGAATTAGCAAATCGTAATCATGCTACGGTGATTGGTTCAGCAGAATTAGAGGGTTATTTAACTACAAACAAAGGTGTAGAAAATGTTCGCGGTATGAATATTGGAGGAAAGGCAGAATTCGAATTTGGAACTGTGAAATATGTCCAAGCCTTCCATAGTTCAAGCCTAACAAATGACGACGGAATTCCAATCTACCTGGGTATGCCGATGGGTGTAATTATTGAAACAGAAGGTAAGACAATTTATCATACAGGAGATACAGGTCTATTCAGCGATATGAAGTTGATTGCACAACGTCATCCTGTAGATGTTTGCTTCATTCCAATAGGTGATAATTACACAATGGGGATTGATGATGCAAGCTATGCGATTAATGAATTTATTCAACCCAAAATTTCTGTACCAATACACTACAATACATTCCCATTAATTGAACAAAATCCACAAGAATTTAAAGAAGCTGTAACATATGGTGATGTACAAATACTTGAACCAGGTGAAGCGGTTAAGTTTTAAGATAGAATTAGTGTAAAAGTTTAAGGACTCAGAAACCTTAGTGATAACTGAGTCCTTTTTAATATTCATACAGAATTGAAACTATTTAACGATTAATACAGGGATGTGTGCGCGCTTAGCTACCTTATGACTGACACTACCGAGAACAAATTTCTTTTGTTCTTCAGCTTTGCGGTTACTTAAAACAATGATATCGTATTTGCCACTATTTGCGTGCTTAAGTAATTCTTCTTTTGCACTGCCACGCACAATAATTTGGTCATATTTAATACCGTAGTCATCGAGTATTTTTCTTGTTTTTGCAAGACCTTTGTCACGATCTTCGCATAGCTTATCAAGATGAACACCAGCTCTTATAGATGCTTGAGCATCTTGTTCTCCAATAGCGTTTAAAATAGTAACCACAGTATCTTTACCAGCTAATTTGGACACTTCTTTTAATGCTTTTTCGTTTTTAAGTTGAATATCTACACCCAATAAAATATTTTTATACATAGATACATCCCTCCTCACCCTTATTGTAGTAGAATTATGCTTGTTTTCCAATAATAATTGTGTGAAAAATAAACTTTATTCAAAATAAAATAACTTTATAAGTAATGAATAATATGTAATTAAAGAATAAGGTGAGCATTTTAATTAAAAGGCTTTATTTTTTGTGATATTAAATCGATTTTTTAGCTTTAAAAAGTTATAATACATATAACAATGTCCAAAAATAGTAGAGGTATTAAAATGACTAAACATGAACAAATTTTAGCTTATATCGAAGCCTTATCAGTAGGTCAAAGAATTTCGGTCAGAAAAATTGCTAAAGTGTTAGAAGTATCAGAAGGCACGGCTTATCGAGCGATTAAGGATGCTGGACAACTTGGCTTAGTGACGACGATAGATCGTGTAGGCACAGTTCGAGTTGAAAAGAAGAAGCGTGATGAAATTGAAAACTTAACTTTCAGCGAAATCGTTAAGATGATTGACGGCGAAGTTATAGGTGGTAGACAAGGACTGCACAAAACAGTGTCAAAATTTGCGATTGGTGCAATGGAAATTAGAGATTTGATAAAATATATTAGTAAACAGACACTACTTATTGTTGGAAACAGAGAAGATGCACAATTTGAAGCGTTGAAAAGAGGATGTGCTGTTTTAATTACCGGTGGCTTTAAGACGTCAAAAAGAATAATAAATTACGCTAATGAGCATCAATTACCTATTTTATCGTCAAACTATGATACATTTTTAGTTGCAAATATTATTAACAGGGCCATGTTTAATCAAATTATTCGTAAAGAAATTTTGATTGTTGAAGATATTGTTAAACCAGTTAATGAAACGACCGTAATTTTTTCGCACATGGGTCTAAAAGAGTATAAAGAAAAAGCAAAGACTACTGGCCATAGTCGTTTTCCTGTTGTGGATCAAAATTGGAAACTAGTAGGCATTATTACGAGCAAAGAAACCATCGATATGGACCATGATGATGTCATACAAAGTGTGATGACAAAACCACCTATAAATGTTGAATTATCAACGACTGTGGCGAGCTGTGCACATATGATGATTTGGGAAGGAATTGAAATACTTCCAGTAACTACAACTAACAAGAAAATATTAGGTGTTATCACAAGAGAAGATGTTTTGAAATCCATGCAATTATTAGGACGGCAACCACAAATTGGTGAGACAATCAACGACCAAATTGCTAAACATATTGCAGTTACTCCAGAATCAATTGCTGTTGAAGTATCACCATTACTAACTAATCAATATGGTACATTAAGCAAAGCGGTCTTTGTAGCAATTATAGAAGAAACAGTGCAATATAAAATGAGAAAATATAAAAAAGTCGATGTGATGATTGAAAGTTTAAATATTATATATATTAAAACAGTTACAATCGAATCTTCAATTGAAGTTAAATACGATATATTAGATGTTGGACGGAATTTTGCAAAACTTGAAGTAGCGATGAATTGTAATAATCAAAAAGTTGCTAAAGGTATGATAATGTGTCAAATGTTTGAAGATATTATCTAATTAGGGGAGTTGGATTATGGAAAAAATATGGAATCAAATTATGGATGAAATAGAACGTGCGAAGACAATCATTATACACCGTCATGTAAGGCCAGATCCAGATGCTTATGGTTCACAACTAGGCTTAAAGTATTATTTGCAAGCTAAGTTTCCTGATAAGCGCATTTTTGCTACTGGAGAAGCTGAGCCATCATTGTCATTTATAGGGGATTTAGATTCAATCTCAGATAGAGATTATCAAGATGCACTTGTCATTATTTGCGATACAGCAAATGCACCAAGAATTGATGATTTACGATATAATTTAGGTAAGTCTTTGATTAAAATAGATCACCATCCACCAGTAGATCAATATGGGGACATCAACTATGTAAACGACAAAGCTTCGTCTACAAGTGAGATTATTTATGATATGATTGCACATTTTAATGACAATTATTTAATGTCTTCTAAAATAGCGCGGGTATTGTATTTAGGTATTGTTGGTGATACGGGTCGTTTCTTATTTAATAATACAACGCCTCATACAATGAAAGTAGCTAGTTTTTTATTAACTTTCCCATTTAATCATAATGCAGAGTTGAATAAATTATCTGAGAAAGATCCGAAATTAATGCCGTTTCAAGGTTATGTTTTACAAAATTTCCAACTTAAAGATGATGCATTTTGCCAGATCAAGATTACAAATGATGTACTTGAGCAATATCATATTAAACCGAATGAAGCATCACAGTTTGTAAATACAGTAGCTGATATTAAAGGATTGAAAATTTGGGTATTTGCAGTCGATGAGGGTGAACAGATTCGTTGTCGAATACGGTCAAAAGGTATCACAATTAATGATGTAGCCGCTCAATTTGATGGTGGTGGACATCCCAATGCATCAGGTGCCTCTGTATATTCTTGGGAAGAATTTGAACAACTTGCACGATTGTTACGTCAAAAGCTAACTGTTTAAAAAGAAAGGAGTGTTAATATTGGTTGTACATCTTAATATTCATACGTCATATGATTTGTTGAATTCAAGTTTAAAAATTGAAGATGTTGTGGCTAAAGCTTCAAAGCAAGGTTATACAGCATTAGCTATTACTGATACCAATGTGTTATATGGCTATCCAAAATTTTATGACGCATGTGTGTCTGCCAATATTAAACCTATCTTTGGGATGACTGTCTATATTACTGATGGATTATCTTCTGTAGAAGCTGTACTTTATGCGTTAAATAATGAAGGATTGACAGCGATGTACCAGTTATCTTCAGCTATCAAAATGAAAGATAAATCATTGGTGCCATTTGAATGGATTACTAAATACCAAAGCAACATTGCTATCGTTTTTAAACAAGTAGAACAAAAGCACGAACATATATTAGAAAAATTTTTAAATGATGAGTTTATATATGTAAATAGTGATAGCAAAAATGATTTTGGATTGCCACGAGTCTGGTTACGAACTGCACGTTATTTAAATGATAATGATGCAGATACCATTGCCGCCCTTCAGGCTATTAAATTGAATGAAAAGTTAGATTTAGTTAATGAGATGGATAATTTAAATGAACACTTCCTTGAAGCTAGTGAGCTAGACGAATTGACAGTTTCACAAGAGGAGTGGGCACAAACGCAAGCATTAGCTGAAAAGTGTAATGCAGAAATACAATATCATCAATCATTGTTGCCACAATTTAAAACACCAGATAATAGTAGTTCTAAAGCATACCTATGGAAACAGCTTGTGCAGCGTTTAAAAACATTACAATTAAATCAAAAAAATTATATAGACAGACTAAACCATGAATTTAAAATCATTACAAATATGGGATTTGAAGACTATTTTCTGATTGTTAGTGACTTAATTCATTATGCCAAAACCCATGATGTAATGGTAGGACCGGGCCGTGGATCTTCTGCAGGATCATTAGTTAGCTATTTATTGGGAATAACAACGATTGATCCTATAAAATATAATTTGCTGTTTGAGCGATTTTTAAATCCTGAACGTGTTACGATGCCAGATATTGATATTGATTTTGAAGACACGAGACGTGAGCGCGTCATTGAGTATGTGCAACAAAAATATGGCGAATATCATGTGTCAGGAATTGTTACCTTTGGACATCTATTGGCAAGGGCTGTTGCAAGAGATGTAGGTCGAATTATGGGATTTGATGAAATTACACTTGCTGAAATATCAAAACTTATTCCTCATCAATTAGGTATTACGTTAAACCAAGCCTATGACAATGATAAATTCAAAGACTTTGTTCATCGCAATTATCGACATGAAAAATGGTTTGAACTATGTAAGAAATTAGAAGGATTACCGCGTCATACATCTACACATGCTGCAGGAATTATTATTAACGACCAACCTTTATTTAATTTCGTTCCTTTAACAATAGGTGATACAGGATTATTGACTCAATGGACAATGACTGAAGCAGAACGTTTAGGATTATTAAAAATTGACTTTTTAGGATTGCGTAATCTATCTATTATCCATCAAATAGTGACACAAGTTAAATATGATTTAAATGTTGAGATCGATATTGAAGCAATACCTTTCGATGATCCTAAAGTATTTGCACTGTTATCACAAGGTGAAACAACAGGTATTTTCCAACTAGAATCAGAAGGCGTCCGTCACGTGTTACAGCGCTTGAAACCGCAACACTTTGAAGATATTGTTGCAGTAACTTCTTTATATCGTCCGGGTCCAATGGAAGAAATACCCACATATATTACACGACGCCACGAACCATCAAAGGTAGCATACTTACATCCAGATTTAGAGCCCATTTTAAAAAGTACATATGGTGTTATCATTTATCAAGAGCAGATTATGCAAATTGCTAGTCGATTTGCTGGCTTCAGTTATGGAGAAGCGGATATATTAAGACGTGCAATGAGCAAGAAAAATCGTGCTGTATTAGAAAATGAACGACAACATTTTGTTGAAGGCGCCCAAAGAAATGGCTATGAAGAACAAATAAGTAAACAAATCTTTGATTTAATTTTAAAATTTGCTGATTATGGTTTCCCTAGAGCGCATGCAGTTAGTTATTCTAAAATAGCTTATATCATGTCGTATTTAAAAGTACACTATCCACATTACTTTTACGCTAATATTTTAAGTAATGTTGTAGGAAATGAGCAAAAAACAGCGGCAATTATTGAAGAAGCAAAGATACAGGGAATTGCAATTTTACCACCACATATTAATCATAGTCATTGGTTTTATAAAGCAACACCACAAGGTATTTACCTATCTTTAGGTGCAATTAAAGGTGTAGGCTATCAAAGCGTGAAAACAATCGTAAATAATAGAAAAAAACAAGGAAATTTTAAAAGTTTTAAAGATTTTTCTAAACGCATACCCAAACGTATAAAAACACGTAAACTTTTAGAGTCTTTGATTTTAGTAGGGGCATTTGATTCGCTGGGGCACAATCGCGCAACATCACTTCAAATGATAGATGAAGCAGTCGATGATATTACACATGTTGGTTTAGATATTTTTGACATTGCGGGTATGACCCCTAAAGATGAGATTGAGGAACAAGCAGAATTGAATGATTTACAGTTAAGCATGTATGAAAAAGAATATCTTGGGTTTTACATTTCAAAACATCCAGTTGAAAAAATGTTTCATCGCAAACAGTTCTTAGGAATTTATACATTGGCTAATGCTGCTAATCATCAACCTATTCTTGTGCAGTTCGATCAAATCAAACAGATAAGGACGAAGAAAGGCCAACAAATGGCTTTTGTTGTTGTAAATGATGGTATTAAAGTTATTGATGGTGTGATTTTTCCAGAGCAATACCGTCAATATGGTAATCAGATACAAGAAAATGAAATGTATATTGTCAGTGGGAAGTTTGAACAACGTAATCAGAAGCAGCAATTAGTTATTCAGCAAATTACTTACTTAGAAGACTATCAGCAGCACAAGATTAGCCATGCGAAGCAAATTGTATTGCGCCATATCAATGATAAACAACGATTAAAACAACAGTTACAAACTGATAAATCTTTTAAAAGTATTGATGTGAACTATTTTGATGAAACTACGAAACAAATGCAAAATGTTGGCTACATTGAGCGTGAACAAGGTAAAATCGAACAGCTTATAGATAACTATAAGCCAGAAGACATAAGAATTATATAACTTTTAACAAACATTAAATTATGATATAGTAAACTGATGATTAAATGTAAACAATCATGAGTTTACTATTTTTATATACATAAAATGATGGTTAGAATTATGATTTGTTTCTAAACGTAAGAAGAGGTCGAGTGTTTGATTAATCGTGGTTTTGTCTCAACATCTTCATTATAAGTATCCAAAAAATGAATAGGGGTTGATGTAATGTCTTTAAGAGATGACGCTTTACAGATGCATAAAGAAAATCAAGGTAAATTGCAAGTTACACCCAACGTTAAAGTAACGAATAAAAAAGAATTAAGCTTAGCTTATTCTCCAGGTGTTGCTGAACCTTGTAAAGAAATACACGAAGATCCTAGAACGGTTTATGATTATACTATTAAGAGAAATACTGTAGCAGTGGTTACAGATGGTACAGCTGTATTAGGACTAGGTAATATAGGAGCAGCTGCGAGCATTCCTGTTATGGAAGGCAAAGCGGTACTATTTAAAAGTTTTGCAGGTATTAATGGTGTACCAATTGCTTTAGATACTACTGACACTGAAGAAATAATCCAAACAGTCAAATTAATCTCACCGAACTATGGGGGCATTAATTTAGAAGATATATCAGCTCCACGTTGTTTTGAAATTGAAGAGCGCTTAAAGAAAGAAACCAATATACCTGTATTCCATGATGATCAACACGGTACTGCTATCGTTACTCTGGCTGGACTTATAAATGCATTAAGAATTGTAGACAAGCCACTATCTGATATTAAAATAGTATTAAATGGTGCTGGCGCAGCTGGCATTGCTATTTGTAAATTATTGGATGCATATGGCGTACGTCATATGATTATGTGTGATTCTAAAGGTGCAATATATGAAGATCGACCATATGGAATGAATGAGACAAAATCATTTGTTGCTAAATTTACAAATAAAGATAAAATAGAAGGAAGCTTACAAGATGTTATTAAAGAGGCAGATGTTTTTATAGGTGTATCAATTGCCGATTTATTAACTAAGGAAATGGTACAATCAATGTCTAAAGATGCCATAATTTTTGCTATGGCTAATCCCAATCCTGAGATTAAACCGGAAGATGCCAAAGAAGCAGGAGCAAAGGTTATTGGTACAGGTCGGTCGGATTTTCCAAATCAAATCAATAATGTACTTGCTTTTCCTGGAATATTCCGTGGCGCATTAGAAGTTGAAGCAACGCATATAAATGAAGAAATGAAAAAAGCTGCAGTAGAAGCAATTGCGAATCTTATTCAACCGGATGAATTAAGACCTGATTATTGTATTCCTGATCCATTTGATAAGCGTGTAGCACCATCTGTTGCTAGAGAAGTTGCAAGAGCTGCAATGGAAACTGGTGTAGCTCGAATTGAAGTTGAACCACAAGCAATTTATGATAAAACGATGAAACTAACAGATATACAATAAGCAAGTAAACATAAGATATTAAAGATATATCAGATAACTTTAAATATAATATAGTGCTTTAGATGTTTAGTGACGTGGAGGTTTATGCATGTTTAAAGATTTTTTTAACAGAAGTAGTAAGAAAAAGAAATATTTAACAGTACAGGATTCCAAGCAAAATGATGTGCCAGCGGGTATTATGACCAAGTGTCCTAAATGTAAAAAGATTATGTATACAAAAGAACTAGCGGAAAATTTAAATGTCTGTTTCAATTGTGACCATCACATTGCTTTGACAGCTTATAAACGTATTGAAGCTGTCTCTGATGAAGGTAGTTTTCAAGAATTTGATAAAGGCATGACATCAGCAAATCCTTTAGATTTTCCAGGTTACGAAGAAAAAATTGAAAAAGATCAACAAAAGACAGATTTACAGGAAGCAGTTGTCACTGGCATTGCAACATTAGAAAATCTACCATTTGGTATTGCTGTAATGGATTCAAGGTTTCGTATGGGGAGTATGGGATCGGTAGTAGGTGAAAAAATATGTCGCATTATTGATTATTGTACTGAACATCGATTACCTTTTATCTTATTCTCTGCAAGTGGTGGAGCAAGGATGCAAGAGGGTATTATTTCTTTAATGCAAATGGGTAAAACAAGCGTATCATTAAAACGTCATTCTGACGCAGGTTTACTCTATATTTCATATTTAACTCATCCTACAACAGGTGGGGTTTCCGCAAGTTTTGCTTCGGTTGGTGATATCAACTTGAGTGAGCCAAAAGCATTAATTGGATTTGCAGGACGACGTGTTATCGAACAAACAATTAATGAAAAATTACCTGAAGATTTTCAAACGGCTGAGTTTTTATTAGAACATGGACAACTTGATAAAGTCGTTCATCGTAAAGACATGAAAGAAACATTAGCCCAAATCTTAAAAATGCATCAAGAGGTGAATTAGGATGCTTGACTTTGAAAAACCACTATATGATATAAAGAACAAAATTGAATCATTAAAAGAATCTCAACAAAAAAATGATGTGGATTTACAAGATGAAATTGATTTATTAGAGGCTTCATTAAAAAGAGAAACTAAAAAGATTTATACAAATTTGAAACCTTGGGATCGAGTTCAAATTGCTCGTTTACAAGAGAGACCTACTTTATTGGATTATATTCCACATATCTTTGATGCATTTATAGAATTTCACGGTGATCGAAACTTTCGTGATGATCCTGCTATGGTAGGAGGCATTGCGTACTTAAATGAAATGCCAGTAACTGTGATTGGTCAACAACGCGGTAAAGATACGAAAGATAATATTTATCGTAATTTTGGAATGGCTCACCCAGAAGGTTATCGCAAAGCGTTACGATTAATGAAACAGGCTGAGAAATTTAATCGTCCTATCTTTACATTTATTGATACGAAAGGTGCTTATCCAGGAAAGGCAGCAGAAGAACGTGGGCAAAGTGAATCTATAGCGAAAAATTTAATCGAAATGGCATCATTATCAGTCCCTGTCATTGCTATTGTTATAGGTGAAGGTGGTAGCGGTGGTGCATTAGGAATTGGTGTTGCCAATCGCATTTTAATGCTGGAAAATAGTACATATTCTGTAATATCACCAGAAGGCGCTGCAGCATTACTTTGGAAAGATAGTAGTTTAGCTAAGATGGCAGCTGAAACGATGAAAATTACCGCTAATGATTTATTACAATTAAAGATTATTGATAATGTTATTGAAGAACCTTTAGGTGGTGCACATAGAGATATTGAGATTCAAGCACAACATATTAAAGCGGCATTTGAAAACGAACTTGCTGAATTGTCAAAATTAAATAAAAAACAATTAGCAGAAGACCGATATAATAAATTCAGACATATTGGTTCATTTGTTGATTAATTAAGTGTAAAAGAGTGAAATGGTTACCATTTCACTCTTTTAATATAAACTTAACAATTAAAACGTTTACATCAATAAACCTTAATAATATTGATGGAATGACCCCAAAAAGTGTGGTAATTTAGAGTTAAAGAGAAATCTAGTTAAGAAAGGTATGTCGTCATGAAAAAAATTGCAGTATTAACTAGCGGTGGTGACTCACCAGGTATGAACGCTGCAGTAAGAGCAGTTGTTCGTACAGCGATTTACAACAACATCGAGGTTTATGGCATTTATCAAGGTTACCAAGGTTTACTAGATGATAATATCCATAAATTAGAACTTGGCTCTGTAGGGGATACCATACAACGTGGAGGTACATTTTTATACTCAGCGAGATGTCCTCAATTTAAAGAAGCAGAGCATCGTAAAGTTGGGATAGATAATCTTCGAAAGAGAGGGATTGAAGGTCTGGTTGTCGTTGGTGGCGATGGTAGTTATCGAGGCGCACAACGTATTAGCGAAGAATGTCCTGAAATTCAAACTATAGGTGTTCCAGGTACGATTGATAACGATATTAATGGTACTGATTTTACAATCGGTTTTGACACAGCATTAAATACAATCATTGAATGTGTCGATAAAATAAGGGATACAGCTTCTAGCCATGCTCGAACATTTATTGTAGAAGTAATGGGACGTGATTGTGGAGATCTAGCTTTGTGGGCTGGTCTATCAGTAGGTGCCGAAACGATTATGGTGCCAGAAGTTAAAACAGAAATTAAAGACGTTGCCGAAAAAATAGAGAGTGGTATTAAACGTGGTAAGAAACATTCAATTGTAATGGTTGCTGAAGGTTGTATGAGTGGCCAAGAATGTGCGGATGAATTAATGAAATATATAAACGTTGACACACGTGTTTCAGTATTAGGTCACATTCAACGCGGTGGAAGCCCTTCAGGCACTGACCGTGTACTCGCATCAAGGTTAGGCGGTCATGCAGTTGATTTGTTAATTCAAGGTAAATCTGGTCTTGGCGTAGGTATTACGCATAACCAACTTACAGCTACGCCATTCGATGAGATTTTCAAAATTTCAGATCATAAATTTAACAATGATATTTATGAACTAGCTAAAAAGCTATCTATTTAATTTAGGAGGCAATTAGAATGAGAAAGACTAAAATAGTATGTACAATAGGACCTGCATCTGAATCAGAAGAAATGTTAGAAAAATTAATGAAAGCTGGCATGAATGTTGCCCGTTTGAATTTTTCTCATGGCAGTCATGAAGAACATAAAGCACGAATTGATACGATTCGAAAAGTAGCGAAAAAACTTGGGAAAACAATTGGAATCTTACTTGATACTAAGGGTCCTGAAATTCGTACTCATGACATGAAAGATGGCCTAATTATGTTAGAAAAAGGCAAAGAAGTTATTGTGAGTATGACTCAAGTAGAAGGAACACCAGAAAAATTTTCAGTAACTTATGAAAATTTAATTAATGATGTTCAAGTAGGTTCATACATTTTATTAGACGATGGCTTAGTTGAACTTGAAGTTAAGGAAATAGATAAAGCTAACGGCGAAGTTAGATGTGAAATTTTAAATACAGGTGAATTAAAAAATAAAAAAGGTGTCAATCTCCCTGGTGTCAGAGTAAACTTACCTGGTATTACAGATAAAGATGCAGATGATATTTTATTTGGAATTAAAGAAGATGTCGATTATATCGCTGCAAGTTTTGTTCGACGTCCAAGCGATGTTTTAGATATTCGTGAAATTTTAGAAAGAGAAAACAATCATAATATTACAATCTTCCCTAAAATCGAAAACCAAGAAGGTATTGACAATATTGAAGAAATATTAGAAGTATCTGACGGATTAATGGTAGCACGTGGAGACATGGGTGTTGAAATTCCACCAGAATCTGTACCAATTGTTCAAAAAGATTTAATTAGAAAATGTAATAAATTAGGAAAACCTGTTATTACTGCTACGCAAATGTTAGACTCTATGCAACGTAATCCACGTGCAACTCGTGCTGAAGCAAGTGACGTAGCTAATGCCATTTATGATGGAACGGATGCCGTAATGTTATCAGGTGAAACAGCTGCTGGTTTATACCCAGAAGAAGCAGTGAAAACAATGAGAAATATTGCTGTATCTGCTGAAGCTGCGCAAGACTACAAAAAATTATTATCAGATCGTACAAAACTAGTTGAAACATCATTTGTTAACGCGATTGGGGTTTCTGTAGCACATACAGCTCTTAATTTAAACGTTAAAGCTATCGTTGCAGCTACTGAAAGTGGTTCGACTGCAGTAACAATTTCTAAATATCGACCACATTCAGATATCATTGCTGTTACACCAAGTGCACATACAGCTCGCCAATTAGCACTTGTTTGGGGTGCATATCCAGTTATTAAAAAAGGTCGTAAAACCACTGATGATTTATTAAATAACTCTGTCGCAACTGCTGTTGAAACAGGACGCGTAACAAATGGGGATTTAATCATTATTACTGCTGGTGTTCCAACTGGTGAAAAAGGTACAACTAATATGATGAAGTTACATCTTGTTGGTGATGAAATTGCAAAAGGTCAAGGTGTTGGCCGTGAATCAGTTGTAGGTCAATCTGTTGTTGCAGATGATGCCAGCGATTTAGAAGGAAAAGACTTAAGCAATTCAATTATTATTACTACTTCAGTTGACGAAACTTTAGTACCATACATTGAAAAAGCAGCTGGCTTAATCACTGAAGAAAACGGTATTACTTCTCCAAGTGCTATTGTTGGTTTAGAAAAAGGCATTCCAACGATTGTTGGCGTAGAACATGCTACTAAAGAAATTAAAGATGGTATATTAATTACAATTGATGCTTCACAAGGAAAAATCTTTGAAGGCTATGCAAACGTACTTTAATAACTTAAACATTAAATCGTAATAGAGTCTGGGATATAATTATATTTTAGACTATGGACTATATATTGGCAGTAATTGACTGGATTGAAAATACGCTTATACCAAGCTTTTTTCAATCCTAGTCAACCTTGCCGGGGCGGGACGATGAATTCAGTCCCGCTCCTTTTTTACAATAAATAGAGCATGATAGAGATAAATAGTATAAGAAATAACGGGCTGAGATATAAATGTCTTTAACAAGCTGAAGACGGGGTGCCAATAAAGAGAAATGCAAAAAACATTTTATCAAGCAAAGCAAGGTGGGGTGGTCCCCAACAAAGAAAAATACGAAAAAACATTGCACCAAGCAAAATAATAATATGAAATATTGAATATTAAAAAAGCATAAAGATGATTTTTAATTTCCAATCATCTTTATGCTTTTATTTTGGGATTTACATCCCAATCTGTCCATAATTGAGATTTAAATAACCGAATCCTAGCTGCAATTTAGCATTTAAGTTGTGTTTAAATGTTAAATAACTTACTTGCAAATCTTTATATTTGGTTATTATTTAGTTTTCTTCGCCATTTGTTTATATCTATAATACATAAGTCCTAAAATAATAAACCAAACGGGCGTAAAGTAAATCGCTCTTCTTGTTTCAACATTTACAAATAGCAATGCAAAAACAAAAACAAAGAACAATAGAATGATATATCCCATGTATTTGCCGCCTGGTAATTTATATGTCGACTGTTTATGTAGCTCTGGATTTCTTCTACTATAATTAATATATGCCCAGAGAATAAGTCCCCAAACTACAAGAAATAATACAGTTGAAATAGTCGTAACATACGTGAATACTAAAGTTGCATCTGGGAAAATATAGTTCAATAGTGCTGCAACTAATAAAAATACAGATGAACCAATAATAGCAATATGTGGCACACCTTGTTTATTAGTACTTCTAAAAATAGGTGGTGCTTGTTGTTGATCGGCAAGTCCAAATAACATACGACTATTTGAGAAAATACCACTATTACAAGATGACGCAGCAGCTGTTAGAACAACAAAATTAATGAGTCCTGCAGCGAATGGTATACCGATTAACGCGAATAGTCTAACAAATGGACTATCGTCAGGACTAACTTTATCCCAAGGTATAATTGACATAATAACTGCTAATGCACCGACGTAAAAGACTAAAATACGTAATGGTACAGAGTTGATTGCTTTAGGTATAGTTTTTTGTGGATCTTTTGTTTCACCGGCTGTAACACCAATCATTTCGATACCTACGAAAGAGAACAATGCCATTTGGAATGACATAAAGAATCCAGATGCACCTTTCGGAAAAATACCGTTTTGATATAAGTTAGCAAAACTAGCAGATCCAAATTGCGTTTTGTAAGCCATAAGTATCATCACTAGACCAACGACAATTAACCCGACAATTGTTGCAATTTTAATAATGGCAAACCAAAATTCTAATTCACCAAATAATCTTGCACTCAAAAGATTGAACGTCATTAATATGAGTACACAGAAAAGTGCACTGACCCAGTTTGGAATTTGCGGAAACCAAAAACTTACGTATTTTGCTACCGCAGTTACTTCAGCCATCCCCGTAATAATCCAACAGAACCAATAAGTCCAACCAGTCACGAAACCAGCGAAAGGTCCAATATATTTATTAGTTACATCAGCAAAAGACTTAAATTCAGTATTTTGAATAATAATTTCCCCTAAGCCTCTCATAAACATGAATAACATAAATCCAATGAGGATGTACGTTAATAAGATGGATGGACCTGTCATTGCAATCGTTTGTCCGGCACCTAAGAATAATCCAGTACCAATTGCACCACCAATGGCGATTAATTGCACGTGACGGTTACTCAATTCTCTTTGTAATTTATCCTCCATAAGACAACTCCCTTACATTTAGATATTATTATTATGCACTTATAAACTTCATTCGACAATTATTTTTCATAAATTTTATAAAATTTTCCTTAAAATCGTGTTAACAAATTGTTATCAAATATAATAAAAAATTGAAATATTCAATAAAATCAGACTAATGAACAACATAAATTTGTATAGAATTGTTATAACAGCGCTGATTTTGGGGTATAAGAGTATTAATAGTTTGTTAACTATTATCTTTACACGTTTACATGTATAAAGAATAAGCGTTCACAAATGAAAATTGATTAGCTATAATATTAGTTGAAAGCCATTATAAAAGAAAAGAAAAGGGGAATTTCATATGGCAGAATTAAAAAAGGGTTTAGAAGGGGTTATTGCAGCTGAAACAAAAATCAGCTCAATTATTGGAAGTCAATTAACTTATGCAGGATACGATATTGATGATTTAGCAGAAAATGCTGAATTTGAAGAAATCGTCTTTTTATTAAAAAATTATCGTTTACCAACTGAAGAGGAATTGGCAGATTTAAAGAAGAAATTAAACTATTATATGACATTAAATCCTCGAGTTTATAAACATTTTGAGGAATATGTAACTGATAATGTTCATCCTATGACAGCTTTACGTACATCAGTTTCATACATTGCACATTTTGATCCGAATGCTGAAGGAGAAAGTGAAGAAAAAATTCTTGAAAGATCTATACGTATTCAAGCAAAAGTAGCATCATTAGTGACAGCATTCGCTCGAGTAAGAGACGGTAAAGAACCGCTTAAACCGAAAGCAGAATTAAATTATGCGGGGAATTTTTTATATATGCTACGAGGAGAGTTACCTACAGATATTGAAGTTGAGGCGTTTAATAAAGCGTTAGTTTTACATGCGGATCACGAATTAAATGCATCTGCATTTACAGCTCGCTGTGCAGTTTCTTCTTTATCAGATATGTACTCTGGTATTGTAGCAGCCGTTGGTTCTTTAAAAGGGCCTTTGCATGGTGGAGCGAACGAACGAGTAATGAACATGTTATCTGAAGTAAAGTCTGTAGACCAGGTTGACGATTATTTAGATGAAAAATTTGCAAATAAGGAAAAAATAATGGGATTTGGCCATCGTGTATATAAAGAAGGCGACCCACGTGCGAAATATCTCAGAGAAATGAGCCGAAAAATCACTTCAGAAACTGGAAGAAGTGAATTATATGATATTTCAATTGCTATTGAAAAACGAATGAAGGAAGAAAAAGGGCTTATTCCTAATGTCGATTTCTTTAGTGCTACTGTTTATCATAGTATGGATATCCCACATGATTTATTTACGCCAATATTTGCTGTCAGCCGTACAGCTGGATGGACAGCCCATATTTTAGAACAATATAGAGATAATCGTATTATGAGACCGCGAGCTAAATATATTGGTGAGAAAGATCGAAAATATATCCCTATTGAAGAAAGATAGCAGTTAATTAATTACTAATGTGAATTTTTATAATGGAGGTTCAAATTATGTCAGCAGAAAAAATGGTTAAAACACAAGATGGGTTACAAGTTCCAAATGAACCTATTATTCCATTTATTATTGGGGATGGTATTGGACCAGATATATGGAAAGCAGCTAGCCGCGTGATTGATGTCGCAGTTGAGAAAGCTTATAACGGTGAAAAACAAATTGTGTGGAAAGAAGTATTAGCTGGGCAAAAGGCTTATGACGAAACAGGAGAATGGCTACCTAGCGAAACTTTAAAAACGATAGAAGAATATTTAATAGCTGTTAAAGGACCATTAACAACACCAATTGGTGGAGGTATTCGTTCACTTAATGTAGCTTTACGTCAACAACTTGATTTATTTACATGTCTCCGCCCAGTTCGTTGGTTTAAAGGAGTACCATCTCCAGTAAAACGACCACAAGATGTAGATATGGTGATTTTTAGAGAAAACACAGAAGATATATACGCTGGAATCGAATTTAAAGAAGGTACTGAAGAAGTTAAGAAAGTGATTGATTTCTTACAAAATGAAATGGGTGCATCGAACATTAGATTTCCTGAAACATCTGGAATTGGTATTAAACCTGTATCAAAAGAAGGTACTGAGCGTTTGGTCAGAGCCGCTATACAATATGCCATTGATAATGGTCGTAAATCTGTCACATTAGTTCATAAAGGTAATATTATGAAATTTACTGAAGGTTCATTTAAACAATGGGGTTATGATTTAGCGCATAATGAATTTGCTGATAAAGTATTTACTTGGCAGCAATATGATGAGATTGTAGAAAATGATGGTAAAGAGGCTGCCAATAAAGCTCAAGAAAGAGCTGAACAACAAGGTAAGATTATCATTAAAGATTCTATTGCGGATATTTTCTTACAACAAATATTAACGCGTCCTGCAGAGCATGATGTTGTTGCTACTATGAATTTAAATGGAGATTATATTTCAGACGCCTTAGCAGCACAAGTTGGTGGTATTGGTATTGCACCAGGTGCTAATATCAACTATGAAACTGGACATGCTATATTTGAGGCTACACATGGTACTGCCCCTAAATATGCAGGATTAAATAAAGTTAATCCATCATCTGAATTATTAAGTTCTGTCTTAATGTTAGAACATCTTGGCTGGCAAAAAGCAGCTGATAAAATTACAGATGCCATTGAGTCAACTATCGCTTCAAAAATAGTAACATATGATTTTGCTCGCTTAATGGATGGTGCAACAGAAGTTTCAACTTCTGAATTTGCTGATGAATTAATTAAAAATTTAAAATAAGACTTGGTTTGTAGATATGAATCGAAATTCATTTATAAAATGGATTTCGATTTTATCTTTTAAATGGGTACATAATCTCTTAATATTAGGTTATATTTAAATTAATGTAAAAATTATGTAAAGTTAATGTTTGATATGTTATTTTTTTTTAAACTTCAGTTATAATGAATGTGAAAATGCAATTACAATATAGGAGGCACATCATGTCACAAAAAATTTTAGTGGTAGATGACGAGCAATCAATCGTAACATTACTAAAATACAACTTAGAAACGGCAGGATATATCGTCGAAGTCGCATATGACGGTGAAGAAGCACTAGAAAAGGTAGAAAAAGTACAACCAGATTTAATTGTACTGGATGTTATGTTACCTAAAAAAGATGGAATTGAAGTATGTAAGACGATTCGTTCAGACAAAAACTTAGTTCCTATTTTAATGTTAACAGCTAAAGATGATGAATTCGATCGTGTTTTAGGCTTGGAATTAGGCGCTGATGATTATATGACAAAACCGTTTTCACCTAGAGAAGTAGTTGCAAGGGTTAAAGCAATTTTAAGACGTTCTCAGTTTGTTAATGAAGCTGCAAATGATGCAGCAAACGAAGAAGATATTTTAATTGAAAATATACGCATTCGTCCAGAATTTTTTGAAGTTTATAAAGATGATGAATTATTAGAACTGACACCTAAAGAATTTGAACTTTTACTCTACCTTATTGAACGACAAGGAAGAGTTATTACTAGAGAACACATGCTTAATTCAGTTTGGAATTATGAATTTGCTGGTGATTCTAGAATTGTGGATGTACATATTAGTCATTTAAGAGATAAATTAGAAGAAAATCCTAAACAACCAAAATTGATTAAGACGGTTAGAGGTTTAGGTTATAAATTGGAGCGTCCTAAAGCTTAATGCTTAAATTTCATCAACGGTTACTCTTACTATTATGTACAATAACAATAATAAGTTTTATCGGATTAGGCGCTATTATGCATCATTCAATATATCAGACGCTCACGGACAAAAAAGTTGCTGATTTAACTAAGAAAACTGAAAACTATTCAAAATTAGAAGAACAAGGTAAAACTGAAGAAATTAAAAATATCGCAAAAAATGAAAACATTTCTGTCAAAATAACAGAGGGAAATAAAATTATATTTGAAACAAAAAGCCATTATGATATTAACCCTGCAATTGATAATGCAGCTAATCCATCTAATATTATTTATGACCGCGCTGATGAAGGATACCACTATACTTTTAAAAATAAATTTAGCAATGAGGCTATATACATTAGTGGAATAGATGATGAGATGGTTAATTTACAGAAAGAGCTTTGGAAATATATAGCGTTAATTGGTGTTGTTGTACTTATCGCAATTTATTTAGCAGTTAGAAGTATTAAACGTACATATATTAGACCGATTAACGAAGTTACATATGCGACCTCGTTACTCGCTGATGGATATTATCATGTTCGAGTACCTGAAAGTAACGTCAAAGAAACAAAGGCGTTGTTTGTTACAACAAATGAACTTGCACGCCGTTTACAAAAATTAAATAATAAACAAAAAATCCAATCAAACCGTTTAAAAACTACATTAGAAAATATACCAAGTTCTGTATTAATGATTGATAAGTATGGTGAAATTGTTGTGGCCAATCATTCATATTATGAAGTTTTTGGTTTAGAAGAAAAGGTTGAAAACAAGGATTATAATGATTTTATTGATGATAAGATAAAACAACTGATTCTAGAAGCATTTAAAACCGAAAAAAGCATGTATAATCAAGTTGAAGTTAATATCAATAATGTACATCATAAATATTTTGATGTTTCTTGCGTGCCAATTCTGTCAAAATCTAAAAAACATTTGCAAGGTATGGTAGTTGTTTTACATGATATAACTAACTTAAAGAAATTGGAAAATTTAAGACGAGAATTTGTTGCTAATGTATCACATGAGCTTAAGACTCCAATCACTTCTATTAAAGGTTTTGCTGAAACATTGATAGAAGGTGCAAAAGATGACGTGGCATCTTTAGATATGTTTTTAAATATTATTTTAAAAGAATCTAATCGAATCGAGTCTTTAGTTATGGATTTATTAGATTTGTCACATATAGAACAACAACGTGAATTACAGACAGCGTATGTCAATTTATCGGAACTTGCACACAATACTGTAGATAATTTACAAAATCAGGCGAAAGACAAAAATATCGAAATTATAGATGAAATTAGCCCAGATATTATTTTCAAAGCGAATAAAAATAAAATTGCACAAGTCATTACGAACTTGCTATCAAATGCTATTAACTATTCTTTGGAGAATAATCGAGTTATTGTGCGAGTTTATCGTCAACAATCAAAAGTATATTTAGAAATACAAGATTTTGGTATTGGTATTAGTAAAGAAGAACAAAAGCATATTTTCGAACGCTTTTACCGTGTTGATAAAGCAAGAAGTCGAGATTCAGGTGGTACAGGCTTAGGTTTATCAATTACGAAGCATATTGTTGAAGCACATCATGGTGTCATTAGTGTCAAAAGTGAACCGAATAAAGGATCAACATTCAAAGTAACTTTTACAGATAATTATAGTAATAACGAAGTATAATATTATTCATACATTCAATAGATATTATTTTAAACTGACGACAAAATTTAGAACTTGTCGTCAGTTTTTTGCGTATTTCACTTTTCAAATGAAGGGAGAACTAAAGGTATTTAAAAGAAAAAGAAAATGGAACGCCTTTGCAGAGCAAATGCATAAGTTCCACTAGCCCAAAGACAGTGGAACTATAAAACTCGCCATGCTCGTTAAGTGCAATAAAGGAATACCTGAGCTGAAGCTCATGCAT
Organism: Staphylococcus sp. HMSC059F04; assembly: GCF_001812565.1. Lineage (NCBI taxonomy): Bacteria > Bacillati > Bacillota > Bacilli > Caryophanales > Staphylococcaceae > Staphylococcus > Staphylococcus sp. HMSC059F04. The sequence goes on from NZ_KV809462.1 coordinate 43,598, forward strand.
AAGAAGCACTAAACTCGCCATGCTCGTTAAGTGCTTCTTTATATGCTAGAATATAGGTAAATATGGTCTGGAGGTTTGATTGTGGATAAATTAGTTTTAATTGATGGAAATAGTTTGAGTTTCAGGGCATTTTACGCTTTGCCTTTGCTGTCGAATAAGGCTGGTATTCATACAAATGCAATATATGGCTTTGCTATGTTACTAGAGAAAATATTGAAAGAAGAGCAACCTAATCATTTTTTAGTAGCATTTGATGCAGGTAAGACGACTTTCAGACACGAAAAATATAGTGAATATAAAGGTGGGAGACAAAGTACGCCTCCAGAATTAAGTGAACAATTCCCATATATTCGACAGTTATTAGATGCATATCATATTAAGTATTATGAATTAGAAAATTATGAGGCTGATGATATTATTGGTACGTTGAGCAAACAAGCTGAAGCGTCAGGGTTAGAAACGATTATTATTACAGGAGATCGTGATTTAACACAATTAGCAACGGACCATGTAACAATTTATTACACGAAAAAAGGGGTTACTGATGTAGATCATTACACACCAGAATTCATTGCTGAAAAATATAATGGATTGTTACCAAAACAAATTATTGATATGAAAGGTCTTATGGGAGATACTTCTGATAATATACCTGGAGTAGCTGGTGTTGGAGAAAAAACGGCAATTAAGTTACTTAACCAGTTTCATTCTGTTGAAGGTGTGTATAATCATCTTGATGAAGTTTCTGGAAAAAAACTTAAGGAAAATCTTGAGAATAGTAAAGCCGATGCGTTTATGAGTAAAGATTTAGCTACCATTAATTGTGACAGCCCTATAAAAGTGAATCTTAAAGATACAATTATGGGTGATTTAAATGATAATAAAGATAAAATTGAGCTTTTCCAAAAATTAGAATTTAAACAATTACTTAATGATATAGACAGTAGTGCTAGTGAAAATAACAGTGAGACTGAACAGAATTTTGAAGTGATCCATCATTTTGATAATATAAATTTTAAAAAGCTAGATAATGCAATCATACATTTTGAAATTGATGGTAGTAATTATTTAAAGGATAAAATTTTAAAGTTTGGATTATATGCACAAAATCAATATATCGTTATTTCGGCTGAGGATATCCATCAATATACTGAACTCATTGAGTGGTTAGAAAATGATCATAATAATAAAATTGTTTTTGATGCTAAAAAGACTTATGTTGCTGCACATCGTTTAGAGATTAATCTGCAGCATATTGATTTTGATGTTATGTTAGCAAGTTATATTATTGATCCATCTCGTACTATAGAAGATGTTCAATCCGTAGTAAGTTATTATAATCAAAATTTTGTCAAAAGTGATATTGCTGTATATGGTAAAGGGAAAAAACGACAAGTTCCACTAGATGATGTGTTGGAAGTGCATATCGCTGCCATTATGCAAGCTATTTATAATTGTAAACCATTAATGTCAGACATTCTGTCAGACCATAATCAAATGGACTTGTTGAATAATTTAGAGTTGCCATTAGCGAGAATACTTGCTGACATGGAAGAAACAGGTATTTATACAGACGTAAATGATCTTAAGGAAATGCAAAACGAGCTTCAAGAAAAATTGGATAATCTTGTTTCAGAAATATATGAAGCAGCAGGTGAATCATTTAATATTAATTCACCTAAACAATTGGGCATTGTTTTATTTGAAACATTAAAATTACCTATTATTAAAAAAACAAAGACGGGTTATTCTACTGCGGTTGATGTACTTGAACAGTTACAAGGTAAACATCCTATTATTGATTACATTCTTGAGTATCGACAGTTGTCAAAATTACAATCAACATATGTAGAAGGCTTGCAAAAAGTCATAAGTGACGATCAACGTATCCATACGCGTTTTAATCAGACATTAGCGCAAACTGGACGTCTTTCATCAATTGATCCGAATTTACAAAATATACCGATTCGTCTTGAGGAAGGTCGTAAAATTCGTAAAGCCTTTAAACCAACGTCAGATGATTATGTTATTTTATCTGCGGATTATTCTCAAATTGAACTTCGTGTATTAGCACATATGACTCAAGATGAAAGTTTAAAAGAAGCTTTTATACATGGAGACGACATTCATGCTGCTACTGCTATGAAAGTGTTTGGAGTTGAAAAAGATCAAGTTAATGATTTAATGCGTAGACAAGCAAAAGCGGTTAATTTTGGTATTGTTTATGGTATAAGTGATTATGGTCTTAGCCAAAATTTAGGTATTACACGTAAAAAAGCAAAAGCTTTTATTGATGATTATTTGGCTAGTTTTCCAGGTGTTAAACAATATATGACCGATATTGTTAAAGATGCAAAAGCCAATGGTTATGTTGAAACATTATTACATCGACGCCGTTATATTCCAGATATTACGAGTCGCAACTTTAATTTAAGAAGTTTTGCTGAAAGAACAGCCATGAATACGCCTATTCAAGGTAGTGCTGCAGATATTATTAAATTGGCAATGGTTCAATTTGACAAAAATGTAAGAGAAACAAACTATCATGCCAAATTATTACTTCAAGTGCATGATGAATTAATATTTGAAGTTCCAAAGTCTGAGGTACAAGATTTTAGTGAATTTGTTGAAGAAATTATGGATAATGCATTAACACTTGCTGTCCCATTGCTTGTAGATTCTAGCTATGGAGCTACATGGTATGATGCTAAATAGAAAGAGGAAATAAAGTATGCCAGAATTACCAGAAGTTGAACATGTTAAAAGAGGTATTGAACCTTTTATAATTAACACGATTATAAAATCAGTAACATTTTCTTCAAAAGTCATTGACGGCAAGTCAGACGGGAAAGAAACAATCATTAAAGGGATTAATCTTGATGGTTTTAGGCAGTTTACAGAGGGTTATAAAATATATAAAGTAGAGCGACGCAGTAAATACATTAATATTTATATTGAAAAGAATCAGGAGCGCCGTGTATTGATTAGTCATTTAGGAATGGCAGGTGGTTTTTTTATCGTAAATCATTTAGATGAGATATATGCTCCAAACTATAGAAAACATTGGCATGTTATTTTTCATTTAAGTAATGGTAAATTACTTGTTTATTCAGATATTCGACGTTTTGGTGAAATTAGAAATGTACAAGCACTAAATAATTACGCATCGTTCAAAAATATGGCGCCCGAACCTTTTGACGAAAGCGCATTAGATCATTATTTGACTTATTTAAACCAAACTAAAGTAAAGCACAAACCTATTAAACAATTAATCCTTGATCATAAAGTTATTGCAGGTTGTGGGAATATCTATGCTTGTGAGGCATTATATAGAGCTGCAATACATCCCGCCACTGAAGTGCAAAGCTTAAATCAGCAAGCAAGACAAAATCTTTTTTTAGAAGTTCAAGCCGTTTTAAATGAAGGTATTAAGTATGGCGGAACGAGTATCTCGGATTATCGTCATGCAGATGGTAAGACAGGCACGATGCAGTTACGCTTAAATGTATATAAACAACAGCAATGTAAAAAATGTGGACATAAAATAGAACAGCAAGTGATTGCTACACGTAATAGTCATTTTTGTCCGGTTTGTCAAAAATAATGAAAGAGTGAGTTTATGCCAAAAGTAATAGGACTAACAGGTGGGATAGCCACTGGTAAATCAACAGTATCAGAATTACTTACAGCCTATGGATTTAAAGTCGTAGATGCAGATATTGCAGCTCGAGAAGCAGTTAAAAAAGGTTCTGCTGGATTGGAGCAAATCCGCCAAACATTTGGGAACGAAGCCATTAATGATGATGGTGAAATGAATCGTCAATATATGGGCCAACTCGTGTTTAATCACCCTGATAAAAGAACAGAATTAAATGAAATTGTACATCCTATCGTGCATCAACTAATGGATAAAGAAAAATCACGCTACCTTAATCAAGGTTATAATGTGGTGATGGACATTCCGTTACTTTTTGAAAATGAATTAGAAGATACGGTAGATGAAGTTTGGTTAGTATATACTTCAGAAAGTATTCAGATTGAACGGTTAATGGAAAGAAATAATATAAGTTTGGAAGAAGCCAAAGCACGCGTATATAGTCAAATTTCTATTGATAAAAAAAGTAGAATGGCTGATATAGTAATAGATAATTTGGGGGATAAATTAGAATTAAAACAAAACGTAGAACGCATTTTGACTGATCAAGGATATATAAATCAAGAATAAATATAGAGGAACCTTTTACATACATTTGTAAAAGGTTTTTTATATAAAAAATTTCTAAAAACTAAAAGTAAACGCTTCCAAAGAAAATAAATTATGTTATACTAATTGCATAAAGTATAACATAAAGAATATAAGGGGTGCTTTTAATGTCAACGAATATTGCAATTAATGGAATGGGTAGAATTGGAAGAATGGTGCTAAGAATAGCACTAAAGAATGAGGCATTGAATGTAGTTGCCATCAATGCTAGCTATCCTCCTGAAACAATTGCACATTTAATTAATTATGACACAACACATGGGAGATACGATAAAAGAGTAGAACCTATTGAAAGTGGAATTCGAGTGGAAGGCCATGATATTAAATTAGTGTCTGATAGAAACCCAGAAAATTTACCCTGGAAAGATTTAGAAATTGATATCGTCATTGAAGCGACCGGTAAATTTAACCATGGTGATAAAGCTAAGGCACATATTCAAGCAGGAGCTAAAAAAGTGTTATTGACAGGACCATCAAAAGGCGGAAAAGTACAGATGGTGGTTAAAGGTGTTAACGATCAAGACTTAGATACTGATACATATGACATATTTAGTAATGCGTCGTGTACTACGAATTGTATCGGACCAGTTGCAAAAGTTTTAAATGATAGTTTTGGCATTGAAAATGGCTTAATGACAACGGTACATGCAATTACAAATGATCAAAATAATATAGATAATCCGCATAAAGATCTGAGAAGAGCGCGTTCTTGTGGGGAAAGTATTATACCAACATCAACAGGTGCTGCTAAAGCATTAAAAGAAGTTATGCCAGAATTGAATGGCAAACTACATGGCATAGCACTTCGTGTGCCAACTCAAAATGTATCATTAGTTGATTTAGTCGTTGATTTAAAACAAAAAGTGACAGTAGATGAAGTTAATCATGCATTTAGAGATGCAAACTTACAAGGAATTATTGATGTTGAAGAGGCCCCTCTAGTTTCTAAGGACTATAATACAAATCCTCATTCAGCAGTTATAGATGCTAAAAATACAATGGTCATGGGAGACAATAAGGTTAAAGTTATAGCCTGGTATGATAACGAATGGGGATATTCTAATAGAGTAGTTGAGGTAGCAAATCAACTTGGAGAACTAATTAAATAAACAATTTATTACTGCATCAATGCGAGGTAAGTTGGAAACTTACCTCGTTTTATATTTTAAGTCTTAACAAAATAAACAACTACATTGTAAACTTTATAATATCTATGGTTTACAATGTTGGTATCAAAGACTAAGATATAACTATATTGAAAGCAGAAAGGTATGTGGGGAAATGAACTTAGCAAATCAAATTATTAACGGGAAATATTTAACTCAGGCTGAGTGCTTAAAAATTTACAGAGATGCTTCTTTAGCTACATTAGATTTAGTGCATGAAGCTTATTTAATTAGACGACATTATTTCGGTCATAAAGTCAAACTAAATATGATTTTGAATGCAAAAAGTGGAATTTGTTCTGAAGATTGTGGCTATTGTGGTCAATCTAGAGAGATGAAGCACAAACAACGATACGCCTTGGTGTCAAATGAAACAATATGTAAGGGCGCAGATGTTGCTTCAAATAATAAAATTGGTACGTATTGTATTGTTATGAGTGGTAGAGGACCAAGTGACAAAGAAGTAGAACATATTACAAAAACGGTAAAAGATATAAAAAAGGATCATCCACAATTAAAGATTTGTGCCTGTCTTGGATTGGCTAACGAAGAGCAGGCAGAAAAATTAAAAGCTGCTGGAGTTGATCGCTATAATCATAATATTAATACTAGCGAGTCGTATCATGGGCAAGTTGTTTCAACACATACATATGATGAACGTATACAAACGTTATCATATATGAAAGAACATCATATTTCACCATGTTCAGGCGTAATATGTGGTATGGGTGAAAGCGATGAAGACATAATTGATATGGCTTTCGCATTGAAAAAAATAGATGCTGATAGTATTCCAGTGAATTTTTTACATCCGATACAAGGAACAAAATTTGGTAGTATGGATGATTTAACGCCTATGAAGTGTTTAAGAATATTATCTATATTCCGCTTAATAAACCCTACAAAAGAAATTCGTGTTGCAGGTGGCCGTGAAGTAAATTTGCGATCATTACAACCACTCGCATTACAAATTGCAAACTCGATATTTGTAGGTGACTATTTAATTACCGGTGGTCAACCAAATGAGTTAGATTATCAAATGCTCGAGGATCTAGGTTTTGAAATTGATTATGGCAATGACGATGAAATAACTTTTAGTCATCCACAATTCAAATCAAAGTAAATACAGAAAAAACAACGTTACAATTCAACAAACAACATCAATTAAAAAATTTTAATATATTGTTCCGCTATTGAGAATAAGTAATATTTATTATGGAGGGGCAAACTGTAAAGTAAAGCCATAATTGAATAATTTTTCTTGAAAAAAGTAAAATAGAAAAGGTTTTATAAATATATAAGAATAGCGTGTATAAAAAAGTTATGTTAAATTGCTATTTGTTAAAATTCTGTATGGATTCAATGAACATGTCACTGCTTTTGTCAAAATAGAAAATATAGTATAATGAAGCATAATCTAATCAAGAGGGTGATATAAATGAAATGCCCAAAATGTAGCTCTACACATTCAAAAGTTGTTGATTCAAGACATGCGGATGAAGCAAATGCAATCCGTCGCCGCCGTGAATGTGAGAAATGCGGCACGCGTTTTACTACTTTTGAACACATAGAAGTGAGCCCATTAATCGTTGTTAAAAAAGATGGTACACGTGAACAATTTTTAAGAGAAAAAATATTAAACGGTTTGGTAAGATCTTGTGAAAAAAGACCTGTGCGTTATCAACAATTAGAAGATATTACAAACAAAGTAGAATGGCAATTGCGTGATGAGGGTCACACTGAAATTTCTTCGAGAGATATTGGGGAACATGTAATGAATTTACTTATGCATGTCGATCAAGTTTCTTATGTCAGATTCGCATCCGTATATAAAGAATTTAAAGATGTTGATCAGCTTCTAGCTTCCATGCAAGGTATCTTAAATGATAATAAACGGAGTGACTCTTAAATGACCATGCAAGCTTACCAATTTGATTTAAGACCAAGAGATAGTTTTGAAGTTATTCGTCATTTTGAGCTTAGTCAGGCTCACTTAGAAATATTGAATCGATTATATGCTCCATTGATTGGTACGCATGCCATTGGTTTATATCATTATTTAAATCAGTTTGTATCTGAAAATAATCAGGAATTGCTAACGCATTATACCATTATGAATGAGTTAAAGGTTAATTTATTAGATTTTAGAAAGACAATGGATTATTTAGAGGGGATTGGCTTGCTTAAATCTTTTGTGCGCCATCAATCTGATAATTCAAATTTTATCTATGAACTAATACAACCACCTACAGCTTATCAATTTTTTAATGATCCTATGCTGTCAGTTTTTTTATTTAGTGAAGTCGATAAAAAGCGCTTTGTACAGTTAAAACAATATTTTGAGCAAGATAGAAAAGATTTAACAAATTATCAAAATATTACGCACAAATTTACTGAAGTTTTTAAAATGCCTAATAAAGATATTAAAATTGATAGTCAAAACATTAAATCATCTCAATATTATAAAGGTCTTGATTTGTCTAATGAACACTTTGATTTCGAATTACTTAAAGAGTTACTTCAACATCATTTTATTAGTAGTGAAATAGTTACAGATGAAGCTAAAGCTTTAATCTTACAATTGGCTACTTTATACGGTTTAACTGTTGAGGCAATGAAACGCATGATTTTAAACTCTATTACAAGTGCACAAACTTTATCGTTTGAAGAGTTACGCAAACAAGCAAGATCATATTATTTAATTGAGCATGAACAGCAATTGCCTAAATTAGAGATAAATGCTGATAAATATTATGATTCTGAGAGCCAACATACGCGCGATAACTCGACTAATACAAAACAAGACGAGTGGCTATCTAGTTTAGATAATATAAGCCCAGTTGATATGCTCTCCTCATGGTCGGGTTCAGAACCGACTCATCAACAAAAGCTGATGATAGAAGAATTGGTTAGTAGAGAAAAACTACCGTTAGGCGTCATAAATATATTATTACAATTTGTGATGTTAAAAAACGAAATGATGTTGCCTAAAAAATATATATTTGAAGTTGCTTCTAATTGGAAAAAATTAGGCATTTCAAATGCAAAAGAAGCATACGAACGAGCACTAAAAATGAATGAACCAAAACAAGTAGAGCAAAAACCTCAAAATGCAAAGAATCGTTATTATGGAAAACAAATTGTTTCTAGAGAGAAAACACCGAAATGGCTGGAAAACAGAGACACTGCTAAAAGACAAGAGAAAATAAAGAAAAAAGATGACAATTTGGAGAAAGATAGACAACAATTCCTAGAGCAATTAAAAAAAGATTGGGGTGATGATTAATGAAAAGCTTTAAAAATATTATGGGATCAGATTCAAATTTAGAACAGCGTATTTCACAAATCAAGCAACAAGTTATTAACGATCCAGATGTTAAGCAATTTTTAACTATGCACCAAAGTGAATTAACAAATGCCATGATTGATCGTGATTTAAATGTATTGCAAGAATTTAAAGACCAGCAAAAGCATTATGATGGTCATGATTATCATTCATGTCCCAACTTTGTTAAAGGACACATACCTGAACTTTATGTTGAAGATGAACGCATAAAAATAAAATATTTACCATGTCCTTGCAAAATTAAATACGATGAAGCGCGTTTTGATAGCCAACTAGTTACTTCCCACCATATGCAGCGTGACACACTTAATGCAAAGTTAAATGATATATTTACTGAAGATCGAGATCGATTAGAAATAGCGATAAAAGCTAATCACATATGTAAAAGTATTATTAATGGTAAAAGTGTCAAAGGCTTATACATTTATGGACCATTTGGAACAGGAAAATCGTTTATTTTAGGTGCGATGGCTAATCAGTTAAAATCACAAAAAGTTGCCTCAACTATCGTATATTTGCCTGAATATATTAGAAGCTTAAAGAATGGTTTTAAAGACGGCAGTTACGAACAACGATTAGCTCGAATTAGAGAAGCTGGAATATTAATGTTAGATGATATAGGTGCTGAAGAAGTAACTCCATGGGTTAGAGATGAAATTATTGGACCTTTATTACATTATCGTATGGTTCAAGAATTGCCAACTTTCTTTAGTTCTAATTTAAGCTTTGAAGAATTGGAACATCATTTGTCTATAACACGTGAAGGGGCAGAAAAAACAAAAGCTGCAAGGATTATAGAGCGTATAAAAAGCTTAGCTGATGATGTATATTTAGAAGGAAAAAATTATAGAAACAATTGATATTTTAAATATGTGTTGTATAATGAACGTAAATCTATATCGTTGAAATTTTTGAAGATACGACATGTTAAGGGTATTATTTAGAAAGCCATTGGTTGATGAAAAATGGTTAATAACTTTTCGTGTTACTCCTTCATTTGTAGACATTTGTAATGAATGTCCGGCTCAAGACCGTTATCTTATGTAGAGGTAGAGTGATGATATATTCATATAAGTACTTTAAGATATATGAATTTTCATTACTTAATTAGGGTGGCATCGCGATAATCTCGTCCCTTTGTTGGGATGGGATTTTTATTTTGCTGCTATATATAATAAAGAATCAACGATACTAGTTCATATTTTAGGAGGATGTTAGTATGACCAAAATAAATATTCAATTTCCTGACGGTAATAAGAAGGCTTTCGATAAAGGTATTACTACTGAAGAAATTGCACAGTCAATTAGTCCTGGATTACGTAAAAAAGCTGTAGCTGGTAAGTTTAATCAGCAACTCATTGACTTAGCACGACCACTTGAAGAAGATGGAGAAATCGAAATTGTTACTCCTGGTAGTGAAGAAGCATTAGAAGTGTTAAGACATTCAACAGCATATTTAATGGCAAATGCATTAAAACGTTTATATGGAAATGTACAATTTGGAGTTGGTCCGGTTATTGAAGGCGGGTTCTATTATGACTTTGATATGGAAAATAAAATTTCCTCAGACGATTTTGAAAAGATTGAAAAAATGATGAAACAAATCGTTAATGAAAATCATAAAATTGAACGTAAGGTTGTTTCTAGAGAAGAAGCTAAAGAATTCTTTAAGGATGACCCTTATAAATTAGAATTAATTGATGCAATTCCTCAAGATGAGATGGTCACATTGTATTCACAAGGCGACTTCACAGATTTATGTCGTGGGGTACATGTACCTTCAACAGCAAAAATCAAAGAATTTAAGTTATTATCTACTGCAGGGGCATATTGGCGTGGAGATAGCAATAATAAAATGCTTCAACGTATATATGGAACTGCTTTCTTCGACAAAAAAGACTTAAAAGCACATTTACAATTACTTGAAGAACGTCGTGAACGTGATCATCGTAAGATTGGTAAAGATTTAGAGTTGTTTACAAATAATCAGTTAGTTGGTGCTGGATTACCTCTTTGGTTACCAAACGGTGCGACAATACGACGTGAAATTGAGCGCTATATCGTTGATAAAGAAGTTAGTATGGGATATGACCATGTTTATACACCTGTTTTAGCAAATGTCGATTTATATAGAACTTCTGGTCATTGGGCTCATTATAGAGATGATATGTTTCCACCGATGAAATTAGATGAAAATGAAGAAATGGTATTACGTCCAATGAATTGTCCTCATCATATGATGATTTATAAAAATAAACCACATTCTTATCGTGAGTTACCAATCCGTCTTGCTGAATTAGGCACAATGCATCGTTATGAAGCAAGCGGTGCAGTATCAGGCCTACAGCGTGTTAGAGGTATGACTTTAAATGACTCACATATTTTTGTTAGACCTGACCAAATTAAGGATGAATTTAAGCGTGTAGTTCATATGATTCAAGATGTATATAAAGACTTTGGATTTGAAGATTATACATTCCGCTTAAGTTACAGAGACCCTGAAGATAAAGAGAAGTATATGGATGACGATGATATGTGGAATAAAGCAGAGTCAATGTTAAAAGAAGCAGTTGATGAGCTTGGTTTGCCTTATGTTGAAGCAATAGGTGAAGCGGCATTTTATGGTCCTAAACTAGATGTTCAGGTTAAAACTGCTATGGGCAAAGAAGAAACATTATCAACAGCACAACTAGACTTTTTATTGCCAGAGCGCTTTGAATTAACTTATATCGGTAGTGATGGTGAGTATCATAGACCAGTAGTGATACATCGTGGCGTTGTATCTACGATGGAACGTTTTGTCGCTTTCTTAACAGAAGAAACAAAAGGCGCTTTTCCAACATGGTTGGCACCTAAGCAAGTTGAAATTATTCCAGTCAATGTTGATTTACATTATGACTATGCAAGAAACTTGCAAGATGAATTAAAATCCCAAGGAGTACGAGTTGAAATTGATGATCGTAATGAAAAAATGGGTTATAAAATACGTGAAGCACAAATGCAGAAAATTCCATATCAAATTGTTGTCGGTGATAAAGAGGTTGAGAATAACCAAGTTAATGTTCGTCAATACGGCTCTCAAGATCAACAGACGCTTGAAAGGGACGAATTTATATGGAATTTAGTTGATGAAATCAGACTAAAAAAACATAGATAGTCTTGTAATATAGTAGGAATTAATGTATATTCATTATATAAAATTTTAAATTTGAGTTAGAGGTTGCAACTTTAATAAGTAACTTATCTATAGTTTTTATGGGACGCATATAGGTGAGTGAAAGGTAATGTTGCCGAAGCAAATGTTTATCCATAATATATGTTTGTTGGGACAGTTATCGAATAGATACTGTACTGTCACAATATGTGATGTGCTACCAATATAGAAAAAATGGTTGTATATCTCTTATAGATATGTAACCATTTTTTATGCTTTAACATCGATTCGTTTGATAAAAAGAAAAGGACGCGATAAAACACTTGTAAAACAATAATAATTTCTCAACGGAAATTTTTGTGTATTTGACGATATAAAGATACGTTCATCATGTGTTTTGTCCCTTATCTACAATTGAAAAACGGGTGTATTTAGCTAGCCTCTACGTAAAAGAAAGGGAGCTTTTATGTCTAAGATTGAAAGTCAAAATGGCGGTATTATACGAGGATTAAAAGACCGTCATATTTCTATGATTGCTATGGGAGGGTGTATTGGTACAGGACTGTTTATGACTTCTGGTGGTGCCATACACGATGCAGGTGCGCTTGGCGCATTGATAGCATATGCAATTATTGGTATTATGGTATTTTTCTTAATGACTTCTTTAGGAGAGATGGCAACATACTTACCTGTCTCAGGTTCATTTAGTACTTATGCAACGCGCTTTGTAGATCCTTCATTAGGTTTTGCATTAGGTTGGAATTATTGGTTTAACTGGGTTATTACGGTTGCTGCGGATGTAACTATTGCCGCGCAAGTTATTCAATATTGGACACCAATGGCAGGGATACCTGCATGGCTATGGAGCTGTATCTTTTTAGTCATCATATTCTCATTGAATTCATTATCTGTAAGAATCTATGGTGAGAGTGAATACTGGTTCGCTTTAATTAAAGTTGTTACGGTTATTATTTTCATTGCTATAGGTCTTCTAACTATTATTGGAATAATGGGTGGTAAATTTGTTGGCTTTGAAACATTTACTAAAGGCGAAGGACCTATACTTGGTGGGAATTTCGGCGGAAGCTTGCTATCTATATTAGGTGTGTTCTTAGTAGCAGGTTTTTCATTCCAAGGTACAGAACTTATAGGGATTACTGCTGGAGAATCTGAAAATCCAGAGCGTGCCGTGCCAAAGGCGATTAAACAAGTGTTTTGGAGAATATTGTTATTTTATATTTTAGCAATTTTTGTTATTGGAATGTTAATACCTTATGATAGTAATGCCTTAATGGGCGGAGATAATAGCATTGCAACTTCTCCATTTACATTAGTTTTTAAAAATGCTGGATTAGCTTTTGCCGCATCATTTATGAATGCAGTTATTTTAACTTCAGTATTATCCGCTGGTAACTCTGGAATGTATGCATCAACAAGAATGCTTTATTCAATGAGTAAAGATAAATTAGCATTCCCGATTTTCGGGAAAACTAATAAATATGGTGTGCCATATTTATCTTTATTACTCACAGCAATATTAGTGATCATTATCTTTTTAGTTCAAAAGGTTAGTGGCAATGCATATGAATATATCGTTGCGGCAAGTGGCATGACTGGTTTTATCGCATGGGTAGGTATTGCTGTAAGTCACTATCGATTTAGACGTGCATTCCAACGACAACACCATAATAAAAAAGAATTAAAATACAAAGCTAAATGGTTCCCATTTGGACCTATTTTTGCTGGTATTCTATGCGTTATTGTTATCATAGGTCAAGATGTGGATTTCATTAAAACTGGTGAATTTGATTTAAATCGCTTTGTTATTACTTATATGGGTATTCCGGTATTCTTAGTGTTCTTTATCTATCATAAATTAAGATACAAAACCAAAAAGATTCCACTAGAAGAAGTTGATTTAAGACAAGATGTTCACATGAATGAAATAAAACACCATTAATTTATAAAAGTAATTGACTTAATCATATAATGTTGTTATGATTGTATACGTTGAATACGAAACGTACCAAGTAGAAACACCCGTTTCTCACCTGTAGCGACGCATCAAGCTGTTGGCAGGTTAACATGACAGGCATTATTATGTCAGATTAAAGAGCGGGTATGCTATACCTGCTCTTTTTTGCTTGGAAAATTTCGTAAAATTTTGGGAGGTGTCAATCATAGCAAAAGATCAAACTCAAATTAATGAGAAAATTCGTGCTAAAGAATTACGTTTAATCGGACAAGATGGTGAGCAAATTGGAGTGAAATCTAAACGTGAAGCGTTAGAAATGGCTGAACGCGTAGAATTAGATTTGGTTGTAGTAGCTCCAAATGCTAAACCGCCTGTTGCAAGAATAATGGATTATGGTAAGTATAAATTCGAGCAACAGAAGAAAGAAAAAGAAATGAAGAAAAAACAAAAAGTCATCAATGTTAAAGAAATTCGTCTAAGTCCAACTATTGAGGAACATGATTTCCAAACGAAGTTGAAAAATGGACGTAAGTTCTTAACCAAAGGTGACAAATGTAAGGTTTCAATTCGCTTCAGAGGCCGTGCAATTACACATAAAGAAATTGGTCAACGTGTTCTTGAAAAATTTGCTGACGAGTGTAAAGATATTGCCACTGTTGAACAAAAACCTAAAATGGATGGGCGTCAAATGTTTATCATGTTAGCGCCAGTCAACGAAAAATAATTTAACGATTAGTAGGAGGAAATGGATCATGCCTAAAATGAAAACTCACCGTGGAGCAGCTAAACGTGTTAAAAGAACTGGTTCAGGACAATTAAAACGTTCTAGAGCGTTTACTTCACATTTATTTGCAAATAAAAATACAAAACAAAAACGTCACTTACGTAAAGCAAGATTAGTTTCTAAAAGCGACTTAAAACGCGTAAAACAATTACTTGCATACAAAAAGTAACAACCAATAATGAACATATAGAGTGATTTACTAAGGAGGAATTTAATATGCCACGAGTTAAAGGTGGAACAGTAACAAGAGCGCGTCGTAAAAAAACGATTAAATTAGCTAAAGGTTACTTTGGTTCAAAACATACATTATATAAAGTAGCAAAACAACAAGTTATGAAATCAGGTCAATATGCATTCCGTGACCGTCGTCAACGTAAACGTGATTTCCGTAAATTATGGATCACACGTATCAATGCTGCAGCACGTCAACATGACATGAGTTATTCTCGTTTGATGAATGGCTTGAAAAAAGCTGACATCGATATTAACCGAAAAATGCTTTCTGAAATCGCAATTTCAGATGAAAAAGCTTTTGGCGAATTAGTTTCTAAAGCAAAAGAAGCTTTAAAATAATATTTCAAAAATCCGGGACATAGAGGTATCGGATTAAAACAAAAACGCTAAATTCTATCATGTTTCAATAGAATTTAGCGTTTTTGTAATTTTTTATAACTTATAGCATGCAGTATTGATTTCAAGAGAAGGACAGAGAGAATTTTAAATCATCTTTATGTTATTATTACGAGACTTATGTCCAAGACTCTACACCATTATTCACTTTTCATTACATTGTCAATCATTTTAATAGTTTGCTAAAATGTGAGATAAGAAATATTTAATAAGGAGAAAAACATGTCTAAATTTGATGAACAAATTATTGTAGTTCCTAGATCAATATTATTTGATAATAATAAAAATGCATTTAATGGTTTTTTAACCAAACATGGTAATCAGGGTGAAGAGATATTTAATAAGTTAGATGCTTATGAAGTAAAACGACGTGGTGATATGGAAGAAGATCCAAGTTATAAACAATTAATATCTTACTGCTTACTCGAAAATGAACATGGTGAAATATTAGTTTATGAACGTTTATCAGGTGGTGGCGAGCAAAGGTTACACGGGCAGAGTTCAATTGGCGTAGGTGGTCATATGAATGACGTCGTAGGCGCCGATAATGTCAATGAAGTACTTCGTGTCAACGCACAAAGAGAATTAGAGGAAGAAGTTGGTCTATCATCAGACAAATCGCAGAATATGCAATATATTGGTTTTATTAATGATGATAATAATGAAGTTGGTCGTGTACACATTGGTGTTGTCTTTAAAATTACAGTCAATTCCAATGATGTAGAGGCTAAGGAGACAGACACGTTAAGAATTAAATGGATGGAACAAGGTAAAATAGATAATTATGACGATTTTGAAACTTGGAGTGCTTTAATTCTACAAGATTTGTATTAATTGAGGTGTAAATAAGATGTCCGATGTTATACCTTTTCCTAGATCACAACTAAAGCTAACAAACGAAATTATTGATGCTCATAAAAATAAAAATCATACGTTAGTTTATGATTTATTTGAAACATACGAAGCACATTTTGAACTTGATGAAACGCTGTCTTTGATTAAATGTGAGACATTACTACAGCTAAATGCTTTTTTAGAGCTCAGAGAAGAAACGATTATTTTATTAAAGAAGGGCTTACAAAAGTATGATGAATTAATGATATATTACATTCAAAGTTTAAATGGCTTGGGACAATACTTTGAAGCAGTGGAAGTTATTGATCAAATTATTGATGAAGTAAAACTTCATGAAACAAGGATGGCACTTCATCCGATGCGTGAATTTGCTAAAGCACAATTATTAGAAGATAAACAACGTGTGACGGATATGCTTGGTCGCTTTGAATCATTATCGCGACGTGAGCAATCTCAACTGATATTACAACTTATTGATAATGGCCATTATGAATTTAAAGATTCAATTGCTAACATTATTCATTATTATCAAATACCACCACATGTGCTTAGTGTAATGATCGAGTATCTAAGATTTGCGCAATATTCAAAAGTAATTTCTATTCGAAAATATAGTCAAACATTTACAGTCCAACCTAATTTATTACTAGGTTTTGAGCATACATCTATGAAGACACAAGTGATTCCTGAAGTAATGAAAAAACTGGAAGACAATGAATTTAATCTTTTAAATGAAGCAAGACATATTATGAATAATCACACCATTTTACTTTATCCACTGGATATATATGATTTGTATAATAAGCAACAGTGGATAGATGGCTATGTTACTTATTTTAAATCTATGTTTGATTTAAGCAACAACGAAGACAATATGAGTATATTGTGTTTTATTCAGCAATTAGATAAAGATGTGTAGGCTAATCACTTTTAAATTGAAGGTGTATCAGTTAATATAAATTTGTTGTGAAACTACACAAATATGGCTAAACACCAGAATATCAATGTTTGTCTCCATAATTGTCGTATGATATAATGATGGAGTTGAAAAATTAAAAAAGTAAGCATGGAGGTATTTATACATGACAGCAACTTGGGAAAAAAAGGAAGGTAACGAAGGATTATTGACAGTTACAGTTCCTGCAGAAAAAGTAAACAAAGCGTTAGATAAAGCTTTTAAAAAAGTAGTTAAACAAATTAATGTACCTGGTTTCCGTAAAGGAAAAGTACCACGTCCAATCTTTGAACAACGTTTTGGTGTGGAAGCATTATATCAAGATGCAGTAGATATTTTATTACCAGAAGCATATGGTGAAGCCATTGAAGAAACAGGTATCAAACCAGTTGATCAACCTGAAGTAAACGTAACTCAAATTGAAAAAGGCAAAGACTTTGAATTTGAAGCAACTGTTACAGTTGAACCAGAAGTTGAATTAGGTGACTATAAAGGTTTAGAAATTGAAAAGCAAGAAACAGAATTAACAGATGAAGAATTACAAGAGTCTATTGACCATAGTTTGAGTCATTTAGCTGATATGGTAGTTAAAGAAGACGGCGTAGTTGAAAATGGCGATACTGTAAATATTGACTTCTCTGGTTCAGTAGATGGTGAAGCATTTGAAGGTGGACAAGCTGAAAAATACGATCTAGAAATCGGTTCAGGGTCATTTATTCCAGGATTTGAAGAACAATTAGAAGGCTTAAAAACTGGAGAAGAAAAAGACGTTGTTGTTACTTTCCCAGAAGAATATCATGCTGAAGAATTAGCTGGTAAAGAAGCTACATTCAAAACTAAAATCAATGAAATCAAATTTAAAGAAGTTCCAGAATTGGATGATGAAATTGCGAACGAATTAGATTCTGAGGCAAATTCAGTTGATGAGTATAAAGAAAATCTACGCAAGCGTTTAGCTGAACAAAAAGAGACTAACGCTGAAAACGTAGAAAAAGAAGAAGCAATCAACAAAGCAACAGAAAATGCTAAAATTGATATTCCTCAAGCAATGATTAATACTGAATTAGATCGTATGGTTCAAGAATTTGCACAAAGAATTCAGCAACAAGGATTAGATTTACAAACGTACTTCCAAATTTCTGGTCAAGATGAATCTCAAATGAGAGAACAGATGAAAGGCGATGCAGAACAACGTGTTAAAACAAACTTAACACTTACAGCAATTGCCGATGCTGAAAACATTGAGGTATCTGAAGAAGATATTGATAAAGAATTAGAAAAAATGAGTTCACAATTTAACCTTTCAGTTGAAGATATTAAAAATACATTAGGAAATACAGATATCATCAAAAATGACGTTCGTATTCAAAAAGTGATCGACTTATTACGCGACAACGCAAAATTAGTAGAAGCAAAATCTGAAGACAAAGAATAAACAGCGTCAATGTAACAAATCAAATTGAGATATTTATGTACTCATTATTTCTCAAATTATTATTTTAATAGATAATTGAAGGTAGCAGGTGCATCATTTATGTATCTGCTACTCTACATTTAAGCAGAAGAGTTGTAGAAGTATTAAGTTGCATTGTAAAATGCATTCTAGTATAGTCGTTAGGGAATAGAGGTGTAAAAGGAATGTTTAAATTTAATGAAGACGAAGAAAATTTAAAATGTTCTTTCTGCGGTAAGGATCAAGATCAAGTAAAGAAATTAGTAGCAGGAAGTGGCGTTTATATATGCAATGAGTGTATTGAGTTATGTTCAGAAATTGTTGAAGAAGAGTTAGCACAAACATCTTCGGAAGAATTTACTGAAGTACCTACACCTAAAGAAATCATGGCACATTTAAATGAATATGTTATCGGACAAGAAAAAGCAAAAAAATCATTAGCAGTTGCTGTGTATAATCACTATAAACGTATACAGCAATTAGGTCCAAATGAAGATGAAGTTGAGCTTCAAAAAAGTAACATCGCGTTAATTGGACCAACTGGTAGTGGTAAAACATTGCTCGCACAAACGTTAGCGAAAACATTAAATGTACCATTTGCTATTGCGGATGCAACAAGCTTAACAGAAGCTGGTTATGTGGGCGACGATGTTGAAAATATTTTATTACGCCTTATTCAAGCAGCTGATTTTGATATAGATAAAGCGGAAAAAGGTATTATATATGTCGATGAAATTGATAAGATTGCTCGCAAATCTGAAAACACATCTATCACACGTGATGTCTCAGGTGAAGGTGTACAACAGGCATTGCTAAAAATTTTAGAAGGTACGACTGCAAGTGTACCGCCACAAGGTGGAAGAAAGCATCCAAATCAAGAACTAATTCAAATTGATACGACTAACATACTATTTATTCTTGGTGGTGCTTTTGATGGTATTGAAGAAGTGATTAAACGTCGCCTTGGTGAAAAAGTAATTGGCTTTGCTAGTAATGAAGCTGATAAATATGATGAAGAAGCACTACTTGCACAAATTAGACCAGAAGATTTACAAGCATATGGCTTAATTCCTGAGTTTATTGGGCGTGTGCCAGTTGTAGCAAATTTAGAAACATTAGATGTTAAAGCATTAAAAAATATTTTAACACAACCTAAGAATGCGCTTGTAAAACAATACACTAAAATGCTTGAACTAGATAATGTCGATCTTGAGTTTACGGATGATGCATTGTCTGCAATTAGTGAAAAAGCGATAGAACGGAAAACAGGTGCACGTGGCTTGCGTTCAATTATTGAAGAAGCATTAATCAATATTATGTATGATGTGCCATCAACAGAGAATGTCTTTAAAGTTGTTATTACGTCAGATACAATAAACAATGAAATAGAACCAGAATTATATGACTCAGAAGGACAATTAATTAATAAAAATAAAACTTCAGCTTAAATTAGAAATGAAAGCGAAATGAGAATTTAATTACAATTCCATTTCGCTTTTTATATTATTTCATAATGACAATTTGAGTATGAAAATGATAAAGTAATTTAGGAAAGATTTTTAAATGATAAAGCGAGGATATAATATGAAGATAAATCCCAACAATATTGAGTTATTAATCAGTGCCGTAAAGGAAGAGCAATATCCAGATACTAATCTTTCAGAAATAGCTTTAAGTGGTCGTTCTAATGTTGGAAAATCTACGTTTATCAATAGTATGATTGGTAGAAAAAACATGGCACGCACATCTCAGCAGCCCGGGAAGACTCAAACATTAAACTTTTATAATATTGATCAACAACTCATATTTGTAGATGTACCCGGATATGGCTATGCAAAAGTGAGCAAATCTCAAAGAGAAAAGTTTGGCAAAATGATTGAAGAATATATCACAACTCGTGAAAATTTAAGGCTTGTTATTCAATTGGTTGACTTACGCCATGATCCGACACAAGATGACATATTAATGTACAATTATTTAAAGCATTTTGATATTCCAACGTTAGTTATTTGCACCAAAGAAGATAAAATTCCTAAAGGGAAAGTGCAAAAGCATTTGAAGAATATAAAAGAAAAATTAGATTTAGAAGATGAAGATAATATCATTAGTTATTCTTCAATTAAAAACAGTAGACAACAACAAATATGGAATTTACTTGAACCTTATCTATAAAGATTCACTATATGTTCATCATAAACTATGACAATTTTTTGAAACTAAATTAGAATGTTTCTAAATTGTTTAAGCAAGGTACTTAAACACATTATAATATATGTTATACTATGGTTATTGTAAGTATATGGAGGGCGTTAAAATGCATTTTATTGCTATAAGTATAAATCATCGCACTGCCGATGTTGCACTTAGAGAGCAAGTTGCTTTTAGAAATGATGCCTTACGTATTGCACATTTAGATTTATTTGAAACGAAGTCTATTTTGGAAAACGTTATTCTTTCTACGTGCAATCGTACTGAAGTATACGCTATTGTTGATCAAATTCATACGGGTCGCTATTATATTCAACGATTTTTAGCACGTTCATTTGGATTTGAAGTAGATGATATTAAAGCGATGTCAGAAGTTAAAGTGGGGGACGAAGCAGTAGAACATTTATTGCGAGTCACTTCTGGCTTAGATTCAATTGTATTAGGTGAAACACAAATCTTAGGTCAAATTAGAGATGCATTTTTCTTAGCTCAAGATAATCAAACAACTGGTACAATTTTTAATCATTTATTTAAACAGGCGATTACTTTTGCTAAAAAAGCACATAATGAAACAGATATTGCAGATAATGCGGTAAGTGTTTCTTATGCTGCTGTTGAATTAGCTAAAAAGGTATTTGGTAAACTGAAAAGTAAACAAGCAATCATTATTGGTGCAGGGGAAATGAGTGAACTATCTTTACTTAACTTATTAGGTGCTGGATTAACAAATATTACAGTAGTTAATAGAACACATTCAAAAGCACAAGAATTAGCTGAAAAACACAATGTAAGTTATGCAACTTTGAACGAGCTTCCAGATTTATTAATTCAAGCTGACATGGTAATTAGTTCAACAAGTTCGCCTGATTATGTTATTACTAAACAAATGATGGAGTATGTTGTACAATATCGTTCAGTGGCTTCTTTATTGTTACTTGATATCGCAGTACCTAGAGACATAGATCCTCAAGTGTCTGTAACAGATAATATTTTTAGTTATGATGTGGATGACTTAAACGGATTAGTTGATGCTAATTTAAGAGAGCGTCAATTGGCTGCAGATATTATTGCACAGCAGATTCCTTCAGCAATTGATGCCCATAATGATTGGGTTAATATGTTAGGAGTAGTTCCGGTTATTCGAGCGCTTAGAGAAAAAGCTATGGCGATTCAGGCTGAAACGATGGAAAGCATAGATCGCAAATTGCCTGATCTAAGTGAAAGGGAACGTAAAGTTATCTCTAAACACACTAAAAGTATCATCAATCAAATGCTAAAGGATCCTATTAAACAAGCTAAAGAATTAAGTAATGATAAAAACAGTTATGAAAAATTAGAGCTATTTCAAAACATTTTTGATATAGATGCAGAAGATCCATATCAGCAAGTAAAAGAACGCAAGGCACATCAAGAAAGTGAATTAGCAGTGCGTCGTATTTTTAGTTTTGAATAAGCATATTAATATGGTGATGATATGCAAGAAACCCTGTTTATTAGATTTCACGAAGTTATTTTAATCATATATGTTTTAAGTTTATTATGTTATTTTTGGGATTTTGTTAGAAAAACACATAAAGTGAGAACTTTTGGAAATTACACACTAGGGATTGTTTGGATGTTACAAACAATCTCTTTGTCTGTATATATCACTTCGCAACATGAAGTGCCATTAGGTTCTATATTCGATGTTTTTTTCTTTTTGGCTTGGATATTAATCACAATTTCATTAATATTAAATTTAATAAAGAGTATGAGTTTCTCAGTATTTTTCTTGAATTTAATAGGATTAGTGCTGTTAACAATGAGTACATTCCAACCTGATAACTACTCAACCCACGTAGAAAAAAGCGCTGTAATTAATGAGCTTCTTTTAGTCCATATTGGGCTTGCGGTACTTAGTTATGCATTTTATGCATTAGCATTTGTCAATGCACTACTTTTTATTATTCAATATCGCAACCTTAAAGAGAAAAATTTTGATCAAAAATATTTTCGCATTGGCAGTGTTGCTTCATTAGAAAATATTGTTTTTTATTCATCATTAGCCGGCTTTGTCCTAATGATAATGAGCATTATTTTAGGAGCACAATGGGGTGTATTTTCAGTTGGTAAAAGTATTTTTATAGATCCTAAAGTGATTTTATCATCAATTATTACTTCACTTTATGCTATTTATTTATTATGCCATGTTAAACGATGGCTAAGTGCGAAGCATCTCATTTATTTTAATATTATTTTGTTTTGCCTATGTATGATAAATCTTTTCTGTACAACACATTTTTCATAGGTTTATATTATGGCTTATGATGCTATTTACTTTGCAGATGTATTTTTAGGAGGATAGTCTATGCGCAAACTAGTTGTGGGATCACGAAGAAGTAAATTAGCTTTGACACAAAGCAAGCAATTTATTGATAAATTAAAAGAAATTAATCCGGATTTAGAAATAGAAATTAAAGAAATTGTGACAAAAGGTGACCAGATTTTAGATAAACAATTATCTAAAGTTGGGGGCAAAGGCTTGTTTGTTAAAGAAATCCAACACGAACTTTTTAATAAAGAAATTGACTTTGCGATACATTCTTTAAAAGATGTTCCAAGTATTCTGCCTGAAGGTTTAACTTTAGGTTGCATTCCCGATAGAGAAAATCCATTTGATGCGTACATTGCAAAAAATCATACGCCACTTGATCAGTTGCCAGATGGTAGTATTATTGGCACTAGTTCTTTACGACGCGGCGCACAAATTTTAGCAAAATATCCTAATCTTGAGATTAAATGGATAAGAGGTAACATAGATACGCGTCTTCATAAATTAGAAACTGAAAATTATGATGCTATTATTTTAGCTGCAGCAGGACTAAAGCGTATGGGTTGGTCAGATGATATTGTCACAACTTATTTAGATAAAGATGTTTTATTACCCGCAATTGGACAAGGTGCATTAGGGATAGAATGTCGTAGTGATGATGTTGAGTTGTTAGCTTTACTTAAGCAAGTGCACAATCAACAAGTAGCTGACTGTGTAACAGCAGAGAGAACATTTCTTGCAGCAATGGACGGCAGTTGTCAAGTTCCAATAGGGGGTTATGCAATGAATAAACCTAATGGAGATATTGAATTTACTGGATTGATTATGACTCCTGATGGAAAAGAACGATATGAGCATACTGAAAGCGGCAATAATCCTATAGAATTAGGTAATAAAGTTAGCGATGTTTTAATTGAACAAGGTGCTTATGAAATAATTAGAAAATTAAACGACCAACAATTGCATTAATACCATAAATATTGAGGTGTAATGAAAAATGAAGCCAGTTGTAGTAATGACGCAAACGAGTAATGTAAAAAGTGATTTGATTGAGATTGTGCATAAACCGTTTATTAAAATCCAATCGCTTGAATTTAACACTCAGCTATTGCACGATAACTATGACTGGATTATTTTTTCTTCTAAAAATGCTGTACAATTATTTTATCCTTTTTTTAATAGCGTTAATATAAAGTATGTAGCAGCGATAGGGGATAAAACAGCGCAACTATGTCAAGAACTAGGTATAAAAGTTGATTTTATACCTGATGATTATTCCCAAGAAGGACTTATTTCTAAGTTGAAGTTGCAAAATCAAAAGCTTCTAATACCTAGTAGCGCACAAGCGCGACCTTATTTGCAACGGAAACTATCACAAAATAATAAGGTAGTAAAGATTGACTTGTATACACCTATTGCACATAGGGATAATATCCATGAAGTAATTAAGTTGATATCAAATAACAAAATCGATGCACTTACATTTTCAAGTTCTTCAGCTGTGCATTACTTTTTTGAAGAAGCTAACCTTCCAAACTTTTATGCTTACTACGCAATTGGCCGTCAGACTGCTAACACGATTAGATATTATGGTTATGAACCTAAGATTGCTGATAATCAAACCTTAGAATCATTGATAAATAAAATTATAGAAAGTAGGAATTACAATGAAATTTGATAGACACAGAAGATTGCGTACTTCAGAAACGATGCGCAATTTAGTAAGAGAAAATCACGTAAGAAAAGAAGACTTAATTTATCCTATATTCGTAGTTGAAAAGGACAATGTAAAAAGTGAGATTACTTCTCTACCTGGAGTATATCAAATAAGCTTAAATTTATTAGATGATGAAATTAATGAAGCATATGATTTAGGAATTAGAGCAATTATGTTCTTTGGTGTTCCAAATGCTAAAGATGAAGTTGGTTCAGGTGCGTATGATCTTAATGGTGTTGTTCAACAGGCAACTCGTAAAGCGAAATCATTGCACGAAGATTTATTAATTGTTGCAGATACTTGTTTGTGTGAATACACTGACCATGGCCATTGTGGTGTCATTGATGAACATACACATGATGTTGATAATGACAAATCATTGCCATTACTTGTTAAAACAGCTGTTTCTCAAGTTGAAGCTGGTGCAGATATTATTGCACCTAGCAATATGATGGATGGGTTTGTGGCTGAAATACGCCAAGGTTTGGATGACGCAGGCTACTATAATGTACCAATTATGAGTTATGGTATTAAATATGCTTCTAGTTTCTTTGGACCATTTAGAGACGCTGCTGATTCTGCACCATCATTTGGTGATAGAAAGACTTACCAAATGGACCCAGCAAATCGTTTAGAAGCATTAAGAGAATTAGAAAGTGATTTAAAAGAAGGCGCAGATATGATGATTGTTAAACCCGCTTTAAGTTATTTGGATATTGTGCGGGACGTTAAAAATAATACGAATATCCCTGTAGTGGCATACAACGTCAGTGGTGAGTATGCAATGACAAAAGCTGCAGCAATAAATGGTTGGATTGATGAAGAACGTGTTGTAATGGAACAAATGGTATCAATGAAACGTGCCGGTGTAGATATGATTATTACTTATTTTGCAAAAGATATATGTCGTTATTTAGATAAATAGAGGGAGGTAGACTATGAGTTACGAAAAATCAATAGAAGCAATGGCTATAGCTGAAAATTTAATGCCTGGTGGTGTAAATAGTCCTGTTAGAGCTTTTAAATCCGTAGATACGCCTGCAATATTTATGGATCATGCTGAAGGATCCAAAATTTACGATATAGATGGCAATGAATATATCGATTACGTATTGAGTTGGGGGCCGCTGATCTTAGGGCATAAGAACCCACAAGTTATTGAAAAGTTGCATGAAGCTGTTGATAAAGGGACGAGTTTTGGTGCATCAACGCTAAAAGAGAATCAACTTGCTAAACTTGTTATTGAACGGGTACCATCAATTGAGAAGATACGTATGGTATCGTCAGGTACCGAGGCAACATTAGATACTTTACGATTAGCTCGTGGTTATACAGGACGCAATAAAATTGTCAAATTTGAAGGCTGTTATCACGGTCATAGTGACTCTTTACTAATTAAAGCAGGTTCAGGTGTTGCTACATTAGGCTTACCTGATTCACCAGGTGTTCCAGAAGGCACAGCGAAAAATACAATTACAGTGCCGTATAATGATTTAGATGCAGTCAAATTGGCATTTGAAAACTATGGTGATGATATTGCTGGTATAATCGTTGAACCAGTAGCTGGAAATATGGGAGTCGTTCCACCAGTTGATGGCTTTTTACAAGGTTTAAGAGATATTACGACTCAATATGGAGCGTTGCTTATTTTTGATGAAGTAATGACTGGTTTTCGTGTTGGATACCATTGTGCTCAAGGTTATTTTAATGTAATTCCTGATTTAACATGTTTAGGAAAAGTCATCGGCGGCGGTTTGCCAGTAGGAGCCTTCGGTGGTAAAAAAGAAATCATGGACCATATTGCTCCTGAAGGCGATATTTATCAAGCGGGAACCTTATCAGGTAATCCGTTGGCAATGACAAGCGGCTATGAAACGCTAAGTCAGCTAACCCCAGCATCTTATGATTACTTCCAAGAATTAGGGGATTTATTAGAACAAGGATTGAAAGAGATCTTTGCTAAACATAATGTACCTATCACTGTTAACAGAGCTGGATCAATGATTGGCTATTTCTTAAACGATGGTCCTGTAACTAACTTTGAACAAGCAAATAGCAGTGATTTAGAACTCTTTAGCCAAATGTATCGTGAAATGGCAAAAGAAGGGGTATTCTTGCCGCCATCACAATTTGAAGGTACATTTTTATCTACGGCACATACTAAAGACGACATAAAAACAACAATTCAAGCATTTGATACTGCTTTAAGTCGTATTGTATAATGAATTTAATAATATGAGGTTAGGACTTTCATACTGAGGATGTCTTAACCTCTTTTTAATGAAAGAAGGGTCATGATGAGAAGAATATGGCTTAATAATTTAATTCTTTTAACAACAGCAATCATCGTGAGCTTAATATTATATTTTGCACATGTACTGTTACCATTTATGTTTGGTCCTATTATTGCTGCTATAATTGTTGTTAAATTTTTAAAATTAAATATAAAGTGGCCATTCTGGTTTAGCCAAGTCGGGCTGATTTTATTGGGTGTTCAAATAGGATCGACATTCACAACAGAAGTTATTAATGATATTAAAGATGACTGGACAACAATTATCATTGTTACTGTATTACTCATCGCATTATCTTTAATTATCGCATACTTTTTTAAAAAGATAGCACGTGTGAATACTGAAACTGCAATATTAAGTGTAATTCCTGGAGCACTTAGTCAAATGCTCATTATGGCAGAAGAGAATAAGAGGGCTAATATACTTGTTGTGAGTTTGACACAAACTTCACGTGTTATTTTCGTTGTCATTCTTGTGCCGCTTATTTCTTATTTATTTAGTAGCGATCAAACAGCTACGCAAAGTATAAGTCATGCAAAACCATTAACGCAGGTACTCCATTTTCCAGAGATTATATTGATAATCATGGCAATTGCACTTGTTTATTTTATAATGGCAAAAATCAACTTTCCTACTAAACAGTTATTAGCACCTATCCTGGTATTGATTAGTTGGAATTTAGTTACGCATATCACATTTACCTTAGATAATTATATTTTGGCATCAGCTCAAGTTATATACATGATAAGAATCGGATTGCAAATAGCTCAATTACTTGGTGATTTGAAAGGTCGTATTGCGATTGCAATCATTTATCAGAATGTATTATTAATTATCAGTGCTTTTATCATGGTTTATTTCGTTCATTTATTTACCAATGATTCTATAAATGAATTATTCTTAGGTGGTGCGCCTGGAGGTATGAGTCAAATTGTTATTGTGGCTATAGCTACAGGTGCTGATGTAGCAATGATTTCAAGTTTTCATATCTTTAGAATCTTCTTTATTTTATTCATAGTTGCACCGATTATTAGTTACTTATTGAAATTGAGTTTGAAAAGATATGACAAGAAATAAGAGTGGGGCATAAATTCCAAAATAATAGCACAGAGATGTTTTGACATAAATCATCTTTGTGCTTCTTTTATTATCAATACTTCGTATGGTATGTCTGAGTTTTCATAGGTTGCTATCCAGTCAGCCCAAGTTGTCTTATGAATAAAATCTATAACATTATTGTACTAGATTGTTATCGTCATTTATGAACAGGTTTATGTGGACAATCTTTTAAATGAGCATCATACATCCCTGATACTTCAAGGAATGAAAACACAGTAACAGGTCCCAAGAATTTGAAACCATATGACTTTAAATCTTTTGAAAGCTGTGTTGCTCGTTCATCTACAGTTATTCTGTCAGACGCATGCTTATAATGTAAGTCAATGGGTTGACCGCCAACGTATGACCATAGAAACTGACTAAAACTACCAAATTCTTTTTCAATGTCTAAATATCCTTTAGCCTGTGAAATGATTGCTTCTAATTTTTTGCGATTATGAACAATATTGGGAAAGCTCATTAGCTTATCAATATCGCTTTCAGTCATTTGTGCTACTCTTTGAGGCTCAAAATTATGAAATGCTTCACTGTATGCGTCTTTCTTTTTTAAAATAGTTAACCAGGAAAGTCCGGCATGTTGAGATTCTAGTGCCAGGAGCTTGAACAAGGCTTTACTATCATATAAAGGTTTTCCCCATACGTTATCATGATAATCTAAATAAATAGGATCTTTCGTGCTAAATGCGCACTCATTCATAAATATACCTCCAAGAGATTGACTTATAGCGATTTCCATTATACTATAATTAAGAAGCAAAATATATGTTTGGGAAGAGTAAGTATGAATGGTAATTCAGAGAGCATATGGTTGGTGAGAATATGCATAGCGTTCTTACTGAAGGTAGCCCACTAGATCTTTTATTGAACAGTAATATTAAGTAGATAAAAGCGTGTTTGAGCGTTAATCATAATTAAGTGCAAGAATTAAGTTTGATTTTATAGAACTTTTTTCTTGAATTTAGGTGGTACCACGGAAATTCCGTCCTATATATATTAGGACGGTTTTTTTATTTCAAGGAGGTCATTATTGATGAAAATGGAACCTAAATATAATCCGCGAGAAGTAGAATCAGGTAGATATGATGAATGGGTCAATAGCGGATATTTTAATACATCTACGGATAAGTCAAAAAAACCATATACGATTGTTATTCCACCACCAAATGTAACTGGGAAATTACACTTGGGACATGCTTGGGATACAACCTTACAAGATATCATTACACGTATGAAACGTATGCAAGGTTATGATACGTTATATCTACCTGGCATGGATCACGCTGGTATAGCTACACAAGCTAAAGTTGAAGCGAAACTTAATGAACAAGGCATCTCTAGACATGATATTGGAAGAGAAAAATTTTTAGAACAAGCTTGGGAATGGAAAGAAGAGTATGCCTCATTTATACGACAACAATGGGCTAAATTAGGACTAGGTTTAGATTATAGTCGTGAACGTTTTACCCTAGATGAAGGATTAAGTCAAGCTGTTAAAAAAGTTTTCGTTGATTTATATAATAAAGGTATCATATATCGTGGAGAACGTATTATAAATTGGGATCCTAAAGCACGTACAGCATTATCAGATATAGAGGTCATACATGAAGATGTTCAAGGGCATTTTTATCACTTTAAATATCCTTATGCTGATGGGGATGGTTACATTGAAATTGCTACAACCCGGCCGGAAACGATGTTAGGGGATACTGCGATTGTTGTAAACCCTAATGATGAACGTTATAAAGATGTTATAGGTAAAACTGTTATCTTGCCTATTGTTGGTCGAGAATTGCCAATTTTAGCAGATGAATATGTTGATACTGAATTTGGAAGTGGTGCTATGAAAGTTACTCCGGCTCACGATCCAAATGACTTTGAAATTGGTCAACGTCATCACCTAGATAGTATTATTGTGATGGATGAAACAGGTGCCATGAATGACCAAGCAGGAAAATACCAAGGGTTAGATCGTTTTGAATGTCGTAAGCAACTTGTAGAAGATTTAAAAGCATTAGATTTAGTAATTAAAATTGAAGATCATATGCATTCGGTAGGTCATTCAGAACGCTCCGGTGCAATAGTTGAACCATATTTATCCACACAATGGTTTGTAAAAATGAAACCATTAGCACAGCGCGCGTTAGACAATCAAAAAACAACAGATCGCATTGATTTCTATCCACCACGATTTGAGAATACATTTAATCGATGGATGGAAGAAATTAGAGATTGGACAATTTCTAGACAATTATGGTGGGGTCATCAAATCCCAGCTTGGTATCATAAGGAAACAGGTGAAATTTATGTTGCTGAACAAGCGCCAAAAGATATAGAAAACTGGGAACAAGATGAAGACGTTCTAGATACATGGTTTTCTAGTGCCTTATGGCCATTCTCAACATTAGGCTGGCCTAACGAAAGTGCAGATGATTTTAAACGTTATTATCCAACTAATGCATTGATTACCGGATATGACATTATTTTCTTCTGGGTGGCTCGAATGATTTTCCAAGGTTTAGAGTTTACCGAACGACGACCTTTCCAAGATGTATTATTACATGGATTGGTGCGCGCCGAAGATGGTCGTAAAATGAGTAAATCACTTGGCAATGGTGTTGACCCGATGGATGTAATCGAAGAATATGGCGCAGATAGCTTACGTTATTTCTTAGCGACGGGTTCATCTCCAGGTCATGATTTAAGATATTCTACTGAAAAAGTTGAATCTGTATGGAACTTTATCAATAAAATTTGGAATGGTGCACGGTTTAGCTTAATGAATATTGGTGAAGATTTTGCTGTAGAAGATATTGATTTATCTGGCAACTTATCACTAGCTGATAAATGGATTTTAACGCGTTTAAATGAAACGATAGAAACGGTGACAGATTTAAGTGACAAATATGAATTCGGTGAAGTAGGTCGCGTATTATATAACTTTATTTGGGATGAATTCTGTGATTGGTATATAGAAATGAGTAAGATACCAATGAATGGTGCAGACGAAGCGCAAAAACAAACAACACGTTCTGTATTAAGTTATACCCTTGATCAAATGATGCGCATGTTACACCCGTTTATGCCATTTGTGACTGAAGAAATTTGGCAAAGTTTACCTCACGAAGGTGATACCATTGTCAAAGCTGCTTGGCCAACAGTTAAAGAAGAATTCAGCTTTAAAGATAGTAAACAAACGATGCAACAATTAGTGGAAATAATCAAATCAGTTAGACAATCTCGAGTTGAAGTTAATACACCTTTATCTAAAGCCATTCCAATTTTTATTCAAGCCAAAGATGAAGACGTTAAAGCGACATTAATTGAGAATGCGGACTATATTGATAAATTCTGCCACCCGAGCGAACTAATTATTGATACTGATATCACAATTCCTGAAAAAGCAATGACATCAGTTGTTGTAGCTGGTAAAGTTGTTTTACCATTAGAAGGGCTTATCGATATGGATAAAGAAATTGCTCGGTTAACTAAAGAGTTAGAAAAGCTTCAAAGCGAACTAGATCGCGTTGATAAAAAATTAGCAAATGACAACTTCGTTAAAAAAGCACCTGAAAAAGTAATTAATGAAGAACGAGATAAAAAGGAACGTTACCAAGAAAAATATGATGGTGTTAAAGCAAGAATTGAACAATTAAAAGCATAGGAGTATTAGATGATGAATTACCTAGACAGCTTGTATTGGATACATGAACGTACTAAATTTGGTATCAAACCTGGCGTCAAACGTATGGAATGGATGCTTGCACAATTTAATAATCCTCAGCATAATATAAGAGGTATTCATGTTGGTGGTACAAATGGCAAAGGTTCAACAGTAGCGTATCTTCGTTCTGCCTTAGCCAGTAATGGTTATGAAGTTGGTACATTTACATCACCATTTATAGAATCATTTAATGAGCGTATCAGTCTAAATGGCGTACCAATTTCAGATGATGAAATTGTCGCTTTAGTAGAACGCGTTAAACCAATTAGTGAAGCAATGGATAGAGATACTGATTTAGGCGTTGCAACTGAGTTTGAAATAATTACGACGATGATGTTTCTATACTTTGGTGAAATACATCCTGTGGATTTTGTAGTTATTGAAGCAGGTTTGGGTATTAAAAATGATTCTACGAACGTCTTTAATCCCATTATATCGATATTAACTAGTATTGGATTAGATCATACCGATATTTTAGGTAATACGTATTTAGATATTGCCAAAGATAAAGGTGCTATTATTAAACCCAACATCCCAGTCATTTATGCTGTGAAAAATGATGAAGCATTAAAATATATACGTGACCTTGCAGTTAGTGAGAATGCAAAGCCCATTGAATTAGAACGTGAAATCATTATTGTGTCTGAAGATGATGAGTTTACGTATCGCTATAAATCGTATGAATTAGAGACGATTATCTTAAACATGCTTGGAGAACATCAAAAAGAAAATGCAGCACTAGCAATTACAGCGTTAATTGAGTTAAATGAAGCAGGTCTTATTGAGTTAGACTTCAACAAAATGATTGATGCGATTGAATCAGTGACTTGGACTGGAAGAATAGAACAGGTTAAAGAAGAACCATTGATGATTATTGATGGTGCACATAATAATGAGAGTATTGAGGCACTTATCGAAACTGTTAAAACTTATTATAATAAAGAAAAGATGGATATTTTGTTCTCGGCAATTAAGGGTAAACCAATTGCCAGTATGATGAATAAGTTAAAAGAAATTGCTGATGTCTTTTATTTTACTGAGTTTGATTTTCCAAAAGCAATAACAGCAGATGAGTTTAAAGATTTGATTCAAGATATAACTGTTGAGTATATTCAAGATTATCATTCATTTATAAACAATTATTCTGGAAAAGGATTATTAATCACCGGAAGTTTATATTTTATAAGCGAAGTAAAAGATAATGTAGAGTTTGTTGAAATTGACAAATAATGAATAGATGCAAAGTATGCTTGATATTTAAGCGGCAGATATTTTAAATCTGCTGCTTTTTTTATGTTTAATTTCATTAAATAAATAGTTGTAAAATATTTATCTTTTAATATTGCTTATAATATTTACAATTGGAACGGAGCTCCTTATAATTTTTGTAAGGAGGTTGATATGTGGTTATCATATGCTATTTATACAGTGTTCTTTTTAGTTATTTATATCAATTGAATGGTGTCGAACGTATATCATTTTGTATTTTAAAAGCACGTTCAACTTGTGATTATTGTCACCAAAAATTACCGTGGTATTCCTTATTACCAATAGTTAGTTTTTTATTTTTAAAAGGACGAGCGCTTTGTTGTCATCACAAATTAAATAAGTATTATCTTATAGGAGAGCTAATTGCTTTTATTATTCCTACTATGAGCTTAATTTGGGACATTGACATAAATCCAACGATTTTTTCGTTCGTCTTCTTGTTTCTCCTAGTTATGGCAATTTATGATATAGAAACTAAATACTTAAATTTACAATTTTTCGCTTTATTTGTTATATGTCTATTGTTTATTTCCCACTTTTATCTCATTAACTTTATTATTTATACTTTAGTAAGTCATGCAATTTATTTATTTATTCATAACTCGCTTGGTTATGGCGATATAATTTTAATTTCATTTTTATCACTTATTTTCCCACAATCGTTTATGCTTTACTTTATATTTATCACATTATTATTAGCTACGCTATATAGTCTTTTTTTAATTGTTAAATATAAGACTAAAAGAATGCAAATACCGCTTATTCCATTTATTTTTATCTCGTTTATTTTAAATGCATTTTGTTTTAAAATGCTTAAGTTTTACGTTGAAGGAATGATGTTATGAAAATTAAAGATATGGTTACTTCTGAAAAACCTCGCGAACGTCTACTACATTATGGAGAGAAAAGCTTATCTAACACAGAATTATTAGCAATTTTAATTAACACAGGACGCAAAGGCAGTTCGAGTATTGAGATTGCCAATGAAATTATGTTTGGAAAACATCAACTAAAAGAATTAAAATGTATGACCATTCATCAATTAACTCAAATTAAAGGGATTGGCTTACATAAGGCAGTTATATTAAAAGCCGCATTTGAACTAGGAGAAAGGATGAATGCGACACATTTAAGTGAGAAGGTTAAGATTAAATCTCCTGAAGATGTGGCAAATCTAATGACATCTAAACTCAAAGGCTTAGAACAAGAACACTTTGTAGCATTATTTTTAGATACAAAGAATATCGTTATTAAAGAACATACAATTTTTGTTGGCACATTAAATTCAACCATTATACATCCACGTGAAATATTTGCGGCAGCGTTGCGTTATACATCTAATTCATTAATTGTCGTTCATAATCATCCATCTGGAGATGTAACACCATCATCGGAAGATATTGCAACTACAATACGTTTAAAAGAATGTGGAGATATTTTAGGAATATCTTTACTAGATCATATTATCATTGGTAATAATAAATTTACTAGTTTATGTGATGAAGGATATATAGAATAATATGTAAAGCATTTTCGCAATTGATTAATTGAAGAAAGTGATATGCATGATTTGTGCTCTAAAAACTAAAACAAGCATACTAACAATATGCTAGTATGCCATGCTAAATCGTGACTAAATGACAATCAAATTGAAGCGTGCAAACATAATATGACAACTTGTATGTTTACATTAAGAAATGCTGCTCAAAGTTAAATCTATCAAAACTTGTGAAATTATATAGTTAACACCTTGCAGGTGCGTTACCTCTAATTTTTATATTAAAAATGGAAATATCCAGTCAAGCCTTGATAATTTTCATAAACCCATAAAATGCCTTGGTATGCAAGGTAAAGGCAAAGAACTACAAGCGCCGCTGATATTAAAAATCTCAATATTGAAAATCCCACTCTAAATAATAAAATTGCTAATAAAACAATCAAGATAATAGTGAGAATACTCATTAGCGGTCATCCTTTCTAATATTCGTTTACTACGTCTTATTATATTCTTAAATTTAATAATACGCATCAGTCCTAAGATTAAAGCTTGACTCGTACTTAAGACTGATGCATCGATATCCTAATTCTATTATAATACTCTAAATGATCACTAGGAAGGGGAAACTGTATGCATTTCATTCTGAGTACTATAAAAAACATTATTGCCATAGTTATCATCATGATGATTGTATATATCGCCCTTAGATACGCACCTTTTTTACGAGATCAAGAATGGAACCCGGTTAGTTCAATATCTGAAACATCAGACATTAATAATTTAAATTCAGTTCCCGAGACACAATACAATCAACAAAACGAACCATATACAATTGAAGATAATGATTTAATTCAAAACATACCTAAAAGTCAGATAAAAAATGTTTTTAAAATCATAGATAAACAAGAATTTATGGCTGTATCTGGTTTAAGGCGAATGGGTTATAACGATGATTATATAGCAGGCCAACGTGATGATCATTTCATAATTTATAAATTAGGGTCAGATAAGATAAAGGTATTTAATACTGAAATTGAGATGGAACAAGAATTGATAAGGCTTAAACAACATATTCCACTTAAAGAATTAAACGCATATTAACTTTATCACTCTCATTTGAAATCATACTATAAATACGTTAGCCTTGAAGTATAGTAAATAAAAAGGATTGGTGATTTTATGACACAACAACAATCTAAAGCCAAACAAGCTAATGAACAAGCAAAGGCCCAAAATCTTTTTGCAAAGTGGCGAAAAGAAGAAACACTATATAAAGAAGATGAAAAGAACGCAACTAAAGAAGAAAAATAATCAATCAAAAGTATAGCAATTTCCAATGAAAATATTGATAGAAGTGCTGTTGGTGATTTAATCATCAGCAGTTTTTTTATTGATACTATTCATCTGAAGATCACTTTTATTATCTAATAAAAGTTAGTGCTTTATTTAAAGACTAGAGTAATATAAAATAGAAAAGGATAATGAAGTTTAATAGAGGTGTTCCGGGTGCTAAAGTTTTTTAAAAATAACAAGCTGATTGTTGTTTTTTGCGCTATCATTGTTTTTATTGCGCTTATAGGTTTATCTATTCGGTCTTCAACTCAATCGCCTCCTGAACAATTTATAGGGGATACAGTATCTACTGGTCAAAGAATCATTAGTTATCCTGTCAATTTTGTCGCTGGAGAGATCGGGAATTTTTTCAATTCTGGAGATACAAAAGATAATAAAGCTAAAATAAAGCAATTAGAAGCTGAAAATGAACAGTTAAAAGCAGATAATAAGAAATACAAAAAAGAACTAAATATCAAAGATATTTCAAAGTATGAGCCAATTTCAAGCACTGTGATTGCGCGTAACCCAGATCAATGGATGAACACAGTCATCATAGATAAAGGTGCTAAATCTGGCATACAAAATAATATGGCAGTGATGACATCACAAGGTCTTGTTGGAAGAGTTACGAAGGTAAATCAATTTTCTGCACAGGTTGATTTAATCTCGACAAACGCACGAACTGGTAAACTTTCGGTTAATATTCAACATGGTGATAAGAAAGTGTTTGGATTAATTGATCGTTATGATAGTAAGAAACAAGAACTAATAATTAGTGAAGTCAATAATAAAAACAAAATTTCTGCAGGAGACAAGGTGGTTACAAGCGGATTAGGTGATCAACTACCAAGTAATTTATATGTCGGAGAAGTGACGCAAGTTGAAAATGACCAATATGGTCTAGCAAAAGAATTGAGAGTTAAAACAGCAGCAGATTTAGGAGATTTAAATCACGTTTATATTGCGAAAAGAGATCCAAAAACGCTTCCCGATGATGAAAGCAGGGATGAATAATGCGATCATTTTTATATCTGTTCTTTGGAATTGTGCTTTTTTATATCGACATTACAATTGGACTAATCATACCATTTAATATAGGCAATCACGCTGTTAAATTCGTGCCACAACTAACTTTAATGTATTTGCTAATGCTGACAGTCTATAGAAATTTTGGGATTTCTTTAATTTTAGGTACGTTTTTGGGAATAATGACCGATATTTATATTGGAAGTCTGTATGGTATTTATATGTTTGGGTATATTCTACTTATTTTTATTATTGATAAATTTTTCAAAGTATTTTATCGTGATTACATCATGATTTTCTTCGTCATCATATGTGCAACATTAGTATTTCAAATGTATGCAGCACTGATATATGGTGCAGTAGGTTTTATTGAGTTTGACATATGGGATTTTATCTTATTGAGATTATTACCTACATTTATTCTCAATTTAATACTATTAATTATTATGTTCCCAATTTGCTATAAATATCTCAAAAATTAATTTCAAAGATTGACAGTACAAGGTACTAATGGTAAGATGCAGTAGTTGAGTAGTTTTATAGCTACATACAACCGCTCAAATATGGGTTTAAGTACTATTCAATTTGCAATAGTCACCTATGTATGGCGTGACTTATAAATATAGGAGGTGCAAAGTATGTTTGCTATTATTGAAACAGGTGGAAAACAAATCAAAGTTGAAGAAGGTCAAGAAATCTACGTTGAAAAATTAGACGTAGCAGAAGGCGAAACTTTTACTTTTGATAAAGTATTATTTGTAGGTGGAGATTCTGTAAAAGTTGGTGCGCCAACAGTTGAAGGTGCAACAGTATCTGCTACAGTTAATAAACAAGGCCGTGGTAAAAAAATCACAGTATTCACTTATAAACGTCGTAAAGACTCAAAACGTAAAAAAGGCCATCGTCAACCATATACTAAATTAACTGTTGATAAAATCAACGCTTAATTAATATGATAACTGTTGATATTACAGTAAATGATGAAGGCAAGGTAACTGATGTTATCATGGATGGTCATGCTGATTATGGCGATTATGGTCATGATATCGTATGTGCTGGTGCCTCAGCAGTTCTGTTTGGCAGCGTAAATGCTATTATGGGTTTGACTTCAGAGAAGCCAGATATCGAT
Source organism: Staphylococcus sp. HMSC059F04 (assembly GCF_001812565.1). Taxonomy (NCBI): domain Bacteria; kingdom Bacillati; phylum Bacillota; class Bacilli; order Caryophanales; family Staphylococcaceae; genus Staphylococcus; species Staphylococcus sp. HMSC059F04. The sequence goes on from NZ_KV809462.1 coordinate 81,807, forward strand.
TATGATGATGACGGTGGTCATTTCCATATTAGAATTGTGAATCTTGATAATGATGACGCGCAACTGATTCTTCAAGCAATGTTAGTTTCTTTACAAACGATTGAAGACGAATATAATGAAAATATCAGATTAAATTATAAGTGAGGTGTATCCCGATGTTGAAATTAAACTTACAATTCTTCGCATCTAAAAAAGGGGTAAGTTCTACAAAAAACGGACGAGACTCTGAATCTAAAAGATTAGGTGCTAAACGTGCGGATGGTCAATTTGTAACAGGTGGCTCTATTCTATTCCGTCAACGTGGTACTAAAATCTATCCTGGTGAAAATGTAGGTCGTGGTGGCGATGATACATTATTCGCTAAAATCGACGGCGTTGTTCGTTTTGAACGTAAAGGTCGTGACAAAAAACAAGTTTCTGTTTATGCAGTTGCTGAATAATTGTCAAAGGAACACCAGAAGTACATACTTCTGGTGTTTTATTTTTGCGTAAATCATAATAAATCGCCCATTAAAGTAAACTTCTACTACAAAGAAGTTGATTGTAAATTATAACACTTATGATTTATTAGCAATATAGTTAATGATATAATTCAAGATAATGATTACATGTAAAAGAGGTGAGATATATGTTTGTCGATCAAGTAAAAATATCTCTTAAAGCAGGTGATGGTGGTAATGGAATCACTGCTTATCGTAGAGAGAAATATGTACCATTTGGAGGACCAGCAGGTGGTGATGGTGGTAAAGGCGCTTCTGTCATTTTTGAAGTAGATGAAGGATTAAGAACTTTACTAGATTTTAGATACCAACGTCATTTTAAAGCTAAAAAAGGAGAAAATGGACAAAGCAGTAATATGCATGGGCGTAATGCTGAAGATTTAATTCTAAAAGTACCACCTGGAACGATAATCAAAAATGTAGAAACTGAAGAAGTGTTAGCCGACCTTGTGGAAGATGGTCAGCGTGCAGTAGTAGCCCATGGTGGACGCGGAGGTCGAGGAAATTCTAGATTCGCTACACCTAGAAACCCTGCACCTGATTTTAGTGAAAATGGTGAGCCAGGTGAAGAGTTAGATGTCACTCTAGAGTTAAAGTTATTAGCCGATGTGGGATTGGTTGGATTTCCAAGTGTGGGTAAATCAACATTATTATCGATCGTATCTAAAGCGAAGCCCAAAATTGGGGCATATCACTTTACAACTATCAAGCCAAACTTAGGTGTGGTATCAACGCCTGATCAACGTAGTTTTGTTATGGCAGATTTACCTGGTTTGATTGAAGGGGCATCCGATGGAGTAGGATTAGGACATCAATTTTTACGTCATGTTGAGCGAACGAAAGTTATTGTGCATATGATAGATATGAGTGGTTCAGAAGGTAGAGATCCTATTAATGATTATCACGTCATCAATCAAGAATTAATCAATTATCAACAACGTTTAGAAGAACGGCCCCAAATTATTGTTGCTAATAAAATGGATATTCCAGGTGCGCTAGACAATTTACAGAAATTTGAGGATAGTATAGCTGCTGATATCATGGTAATACCAGTGTCTACTATTACTAGAGATAATATTGATACGTTACTTTATGCTATTGCAGATAAATTAGAAGAAGTTAAAGATATAGACTTCTCAGTCGAAAAAGATGAAGAGATTGGTGTAAATCGAGTATTATATAAACATACGCCATCTCAAGATAAATTTACGATTTCTAGAGACGATGATGGCGCTTATGTTGTAAGTGGAAATGCTATTGAAAGAATGTTCAAAATGACAGATTTCAACAGTGATCCAGCTGTACGTCGTTTTGCTCGTCAAATGCGTTCAATGGGTATTGATGATGCATTAAGAGCACGTGGATGCGCTAATGGTGATATAGTAAGAATTCTAGGCGGAGAATTTGAATTTATAGAATAGGAGGCAGTTAAATGGACAAGAAAGAATACCATAAGTTTTATTTAATACGAGAGGATGTACTTCCTGAATCTGTCATTAAAACTTTGAAGATTAAAGATGCTTTAAAAGAAAATTCTAAGCTGTCCATTTATGATGCTGTACAACGTTTTGATTTGTCACGCAGTGCTTTTTATAAATACAGAGATACCATTTTTCCTGTTGATGAAAAAATGCTAGAACATAGAGAATTCACGTTAATACTCTATGTTAATGATGTGGTAGGTACTCTAGCAACGGTACTTCACACAATTTCTCAACTACAGTTATCTGTTTTAACAATCCATCAAAGCGTGCCTATTAATGAAGAAGCGACAATCACATTGTCACTTAATGCACAATATACAGAACTTACAATAGACGAAGTGATTCTAGCGTTGCGATCAATTGACCATGTATTTAAAGTAGATTTAATCAGTATGAGCATGTAAGGATGGTAGATGATGTACGCATATATTAAAGGGCAATTAACTCAGCTATTCCCAACCCATGTAGTGGTTGAAACACAAGGTATCGGTTATGAAATACAAACACCAAATTCATATCGGTTCCAACAATTTTATTATCAAGAGGTAACGATTTACACATCACTGATTGTTAGAGAGGATGCTCAGTTACTCTATGGTTTTATTAATGAAGAAGAAAAGGAAATGTTTCTAAATCTGATTAAAGTTACAGGCATTGGACCTAAATCAGCATTAGCTATCTTGGCTACGAGCACACCTAATGAGGTTAAACGTGCAATTGAGGATGAAAATGATGCATATCTAACTAAATTTCCTGGTATTGGAAAGAAAACTGCGCGTCAAATCATACTTGATTTAAAAGGAAAAGTTAATTATACAGAAGCATCATCCAATGATTCAATCCATATAGATGATGTATCTAATACCTCTCAGAAAGATAATTATATTGCGGAAGCCTTATTAGCATTAGAAGCTTTAGGGTATTCAAAGCGTGAAATTTCAAAAGTCGAAAAAACGCTACAACAGCAAGTAGTAACATCAGTTGATGAAGCGGTTAAGATAGGTTTACAAGCCTTAATTTCCTAATGTTTAATAATAATTTCTAAAAGAAAGGGGGTCAAACTGTGGACGATAGAATGGTTGACCAATCATTTCACCAAGAAGATTCTGCATTTGAATATTCATTAAGACCAACATATTTAAAGCAATATATAGGTCAAACAACGATTAAAAGTAACTTAGAAGTATTTATTCAAGCCGCAAAATTAAGAGAAGAACCTTTAGACCATGTATTATTGTTCGGTCCCCCTGGTCTTGGTAAGACAACATTATCAAATATTATTGCAAATGAGATGGAAGTTAATATTAGAACTGTATCTGGTCCTTCTCTCGAGCGACCTGGAGATTTAGCTGCAATTTTATCTGGATTACAACCTGGGGATGTCTTATTTATAGATGAAATTCACCGTCTGAGTAGTGTAGTTGAAGAAGTTTTATATCCAGCAATGGAAGATTTTTTCCTAGATATCATCATTGGTAAAGGTGATGAAGCACGAAGCATTCGTATTGATTTACCTCCGTTTACATTGATAGGTGCAACGACAAGAGCCGGTAGTTTAACAGGACCTTTAAGAGACCGTTTTGGCGTGCATTTGCGTTTAGAATACTATAATGAACACGAATTAAAAGAAATAATTATTCGTACAGCTGATGTTTTAGGTACTTCTATTGATGATGAAAGTGCAGTTGAATTAGCCAAACGTTCTAGAGGTACACCAAGAATAGCAAATCGTCTATTGAAGCGAGTTAGAGATTTTCAGCAAGTTAATGGTGATGATCAAATATATATAGAAACGACTAAGAAAGCTTTAAAGTTGCTACAAGTTGATGAGCAAGGTTTAGATTATATTGATCATAAAATGATGAATTGCATCATTAACCAGTATCAAGGTGGACCAGTTGGCTTAGATACTATTGCCGTATCTATTGGAGAAGAAAGAGTAACGATTGAAGACGTCTATGAACCTTTTTTAATTCAGAAAGGATTTATCGAACGTACCCCTAGAGGTCGTAAAGCAACTGCATTTGCTTATGAACACTTTATGAAATCGAAAGAGAAGAGGGAGTAAATTTGAATATTGAGGATTTTGACTATCATTTACCAGAATCTTTAATTGCACAAACACCTTTAAAAAATAGAGATCAAAGTCGCCTATTAGTATTAAATAAAGAAACAGGCGATATGAAACACCAACATTTTAAAGATGTCATTAATTATTTGAATCCTGGAGATACTTTAGTTCTGAATGATACACGCGTGATGCCTGCACGTTTATTCGGAGTTAAAGAAGAGACGGGTGCTAAAGTAGAAATGTTAATGCTAACTCAAATCGAAAATAACGATTGGGAAGTTTTACTTAAACCAGCCAAAAGAATCAAAGTAGGTAACCAACTGTCGTTTGGTGAAGGGAAAATAATAGCAGAATGTATTAAAGAATTAGACCAAGGTGGCAGAATCATGCGATTGCATTATGAAGGCATATTGCAGGAAAGGCTAGACGAGTTAGGTGAAATGCCTTTACCACCATATATAAAAGCGCGTTTAGACGATCCAGATCGATATCAAACTGTTTATGCTAAAGAGAATGGTTCAGCCGCTGCGCCCACTGCTGGACTACATTTCACTGATAATTTATTGAAAGATATTAAAGCTAAAGGTGTTAATATAGCTTTTATCACACTGCATGTTGGTTTAGGAACATTTAGGCCCGTGAGTGTAGAAAATATCAATGAACATGAGATGCATAGCGAATATTACCAAATGACCGAAAATACCGCACAGTTATTGAACAATACAAAGTTACAAGGTCATCGAATCATTGCAGTAGGTACAACGTCGACACGAACTTTAGAAACGATTCGTCGAGATCATTCACAATTCATTGTTACGAGTGGATGGACAGATATATTTATTTATCCTGGTTTTGAGTTTAAAGCCATTGACGCACTTATTACTAACTTTCATCTGCCTAAGTCAACATTAGTCATGCTTGTGTCAGCATTTAGTAGTAGACAATTTATCTTAACGGCATACCGTAAAGCTGTAGAATTAGAATATCGATTCTTTAGTTTTGGTGATGCAATGTTAATTATTTAAGGAATGTGAGGTTTAATTATGCCAGCAGTAACATATGAACATATCAAGACTTGTAAACAATCTGGCGCGCGTTTAGGAATTGTTCACACGCCACATGGCTCGTTTGAAACACCAATGTTTATGCCTGTGGGGACAAAGGCGACAGTTAAAACTATGAGTCCTGAAGAATTAACAGATATAGAAGCTAAAATTATATTAGGTAATACCTATCATTTGTGGTTACAACCTGGAAATGATATTATCAAACAGGCTGGGGGCTTACATAAGTTCATGAATTGGAATGGTCCTATCTTAACTGATTCAGGTGGCTTTCAAGTTTTTAGTTTAAGTAATTTACGTAAGATTTCAGAAGAAGGTGTTGAGTTTCGACATCATACGAATGGCTCGAAACTCTTTTTAAGTCCGGAAAAATCCATGGAAATTCAAAATGATTTAGGGTCTGACATTATGATGGCCTTTGATGAATGTCCACCGATGCCTTCAGAATATAAATACGTAAAAGATTCAATTGAACGAACTTCTCGGTGGGCAGAACGTTGTTTAAAAGCACATAAACGACCTGATGATCAAGCATTATTTGGCATTATTCAAGGTGGAGAGTATAAAGATTTACGTGAACAAAGCGCTAAAGAACTTGTCGCATTAGATTTTCCTGGATATGCGATTGGTGGTTTATCTGTAGGCGAACCCAAACCTGTCATGTATGATATGGTGAAACACACAGAACAGTTTATGCCAAAAGATAAACCTAGATATTTGATGGGCGTAGGCTCACCAGATGCCTTGATTGAGTGTAGTATAAGAGGCATGGATATGTTCGACTGTGTACTACCTACACGTATTGCACGAAATGGCACTTGTATGACATCAATTGGACGTCTTGTAATTAAAAATGCACAATTTGCTAATGATTTCCGTCCACTAGATGAAAACTGTGATTGCTACACATGTAAAAATTATTCCAGAGCGTATATCAGACATTTAATTAAAGCAGAGGAAACGTTTGGTATTCGTCTTACTACTATTCATAATCTTCATTTTCTGCTAAAATTAATGGAAGATATTAGACAGGCCATTAGAGAAGATAGACTTTTAGATTTTAAAGAAGCGTTCTTTGAACAATATGGACTTAATGTTGAAAACCCTAAAAATTTTTAAATAAGGAGTAAGTACAGAATGAATTTAACAGCAATTTTAATACCAGTACTTTTTTTACTTGTATTCTACTTTTTAATTATTCGTCCACAACAAAAACGTGCTAAAGAGCACCGTGAAATGGTTAATAGAGTTGAAGCAGGTCAAAAAATCACAACAATTGGCGGTTTGAAAGGAACAGTTAAAGCTGTTGATGAAACAACAGTTGTTATCACTGTTAATGGTCATGGCACTGAAATGACTTTTGAAAAACCTGCAATTAAACAAGTAGATCCATCTTAATCACTGTGAGCCAAGAAGCATTTGTGTTTCTTGGTTTTTTTATGAATGAAGAAGAAATTTTCACATTATAGTTGAATATGTTAATATATATAAGTCTATATATGTCTATAAGGTCCATTTTTAACTTGCGAGCTATCGTTTGTTTGGATTATTCTAGATACATAAGTAAATAATGAGGTGTTTATGTGAAAAAAGGTAGTAGAATAGTTGCATTTATATTACTTATTGTCCTCCTCTTTGCAGGAATGGGGCTTACATATAAGAATGTAATTAAAAATGTTAACCTTGGTTTAGATTTACAAGGTGGTTTCGAAGTCCTTTATCAAGTTAAGCCATTGCAAAAAGGCGATAAAATTGATAAAAAAGCGCTTCAATCAACGGCTCAAACTTTAGAAAATCGTGTCAATGTGCTGGGTGTATCAGAACCACGAATTCAAGTTGAAGATCCAGACAGAATTAGAGTTCAACTTGCAGGCGTTAAAAATCAAAACCAAGCTCGTGATGTATTATCTTCCCAAGCTAATTTAACAATTCGGGATGCGAATGATAACGTTAAACTGACAGGAAAAGATATTGTACAAGGTTCAGCAAAACAAGAATTTAAACAACAAACTAATGAACCTACCGTTACATTTAAATTAAAAGATCGTGATAAGTTTAAAAAGGTAACAGAAGAAATCTCTAAGAAAAAAGAAAATATGATGGTCGTATGGCTTGATTATGAAAAAGGAGATAGTTATCACAAAGAACTTCAGAAAAAGAATGAAAATGATAGAAAATATGTGTCAGCTGCTTCTGTAAATCAACCAATTAATTCTGATAGTGTTGAAATATCTGGTGGTTTCCATGGCCAAGAAGGGGTTAAAAAAGCTAAACAAATTTCAGAATTGCTCAATGCTGGTTCATTACCAGTTAAACTTGACGAGTTGACTTCTACATCAGTTGGTGCACAATTCGGGCAAGATGCATTAGATAAAACTATTTTTGCCTCATTTATAGGTATTGCTGTTATTTATCTATTTATGGTTGGTTTCTATAGATTACCAGGTTTTGTAGCAATTATCGCATTAACGACATATATTTATTTAACACTTGTCGCATTTAATTTCATTTCTGGTGTATTAACATTACCTGGTCTAGCTGCGCTTGTTTTAGGCGTAGGTATGGCAGTGGATGCCAATATCATTATGTACGAGCGAATAAAAGATGAATTGCGAATTGGTCGAACGCTTAAGCAAGCTTATACTAAAGCAAATCGAAGTTCGTTCCTTACCATTTTTGATTCAAACTTAACAACAGTTATTGCAGCCGCTGTATTATTCTTCTTTGGTGAAAGTTCGGTTAAAGGTTTTGCGACAATGCTGTTATTAGGGATATTAATGATTTTTGTAACTGCAGTCTTCCTTTCTAGAGGGCTATTATCGTTACTGGTATCATCTAATTACTTCAAGAAAAAATTCTGGTTATTTGGTGTTAAGAAAAAACAACGTCATGATATCAATGAAGGTAAAGATGTTCACGATTTGAAAACATCTTTCGAAAGATGGAATTTTGTAAAACTAGCCAAACCGTTAATTGGTTTGAGTATTCTTATCTTAATCGTTGGTATTGTTATTCTAAGTATTTTCAAACTGAATTTAGGCATTGACTTCTCAAGTGGTTCTCGTGTTGATGTTGAATCGAATCATTCACTATCACAAGCTAAAGTTGAGAAGACAATGAAAGATGTTGGCTTAAAAGCCGATGAAATACAAATTAATGGTGATGGTAAAAAGCAAGCAACTATCATGTTTAAACATGATTTAGCTAAAAAAGACATTGCCAAATTAAATGACAAATTTAAAAATGAATTTGGACATAGTCCTTCTGTAAATACAGTGTCACCTGTCATAGGTCAAGAGTTAGCTAAAAATGCTTTGAAGGCTTTAATATATGCCTCAATCGGTATTATCATTTATGTATCATTACGTTTTGAATGGCGTATGGGATTGTCCTCAGTACTCGCATTATTGCATGATGCCTTTATGATTGTGGCAGTCTTTAGTTTATTCCGTATCGAAGTAGATATCACGTTTATAGCTGCCGTATTAACAATCATTGGTTATTCAATCAACGATACGATTGTAACGTTTGACCGCGTACGTGAAAACTTGCATAAGCTAAAAGTAATTACGTCGCCAGAACAAATTGACGATATCGTTAACCGATCAATTCGACAAACAATGACACGCTCAATCAATACTGTGCTTACCGTCATAGTTGTTGTAGTTGCCATATTACTATTCGGTGCACCAAGTATCTTTAACTTCTCGTTAGCTTTACTTGTAGGATTAATTTCTGGTGTATTCTCTTCAATCTTTATTGCTGTACCGCTTTGGGGTATTATGAAAAAACGACAATTGAAAAAATCTGATAAAGGTAAGTTGGTTGTCTATAAAGAGAAAAAATCAAATGACGAAAAAATTCTAGTTTAATCAACTGAAACATCATCGAATCATCTAATTAGTGGTTCGATGATGTTTTTTATTGCTATATTACTTAAGAACAACAGATTTTTTAAAGTGCTTGGCAAAATTATGATTTTCTTTACGCTTTCTACTAACTTTATAAAAAAACGGTAGTACTTCTACAAAGAAGATTTTTATTTTACTGTAGTCAAACATCATAAAACTTAAAAAAATATATGTTGAAGCTTTTTATTTAAGCAGATTTTCGATATAATGGCTTTTGGAAATGAGGAAGGCTAATGATTAAATCAAAATATACTTGGAATCACAATGAACCAACTCAATATATAGATGAACAAATAGCAAAGAAATATAAACTTTCTCCAATTATAAAAAAAGTGTTAGAAAGTAAACATATCGTAAATAAAAAAGATATTGAAGGATTATTGAATGGGCAACAACAATTGCATGAGCCATGGCTATTAAGTGATATGACCAAAGCCATAGAACGCATTAATTTGGCAATTGATAAACACGAGCGCATTTTAATCTATGGTGATTATGACGCAGATGGTGTGACATCAACAACGATTATGGTAAAAACGCTTCAATCTTTAGGAGCAGAAGTAGGTTGGTATATTCCAAATCGTTTTTCTGAAGGTTACGGTCCGAATGAGTTAGCGTTTAAAAATGCTTATGATGAAGGTGTTTCACTTATCATTACAGTTGATAATGGTATTCAAGGACATCGTGAAATTGAAATGATTCAAGAATTAGGCGTAGATGTTATTGTTACAGATCATCACGAAATGGGAAGCACTTTACCAGATGCTTTTGCGATTGTTCACCCTATGCACCCAGAATTCGACTATCCATGTCCGAACCTTTGTGGTGCAGGGGTCGCTTATAAGGTTTCGCAAGCGCTACTAAAAAATAATGTACCGCCATATTATATTGCTCTTGCTTCAATAGGTACCATTGCCGATTTAGTATCGTTAACAGATGAGAATAGAACCATTGTAAAAACGGGGTTATCTATATTAAACGATTATCAGCCTATTCAAATTGCAGCACTATTAAATGAAGCAAACTATAACGATCCCATTGATGAAGAAACAATTGGCTTTATCATCGGTCCGAGATTAAATGCTGTTGGACGATTAGAAGACGCATCATTAGCTGCTGAATTACTTATGACAGAAGATGCTGAAGAAGCAGCATTTTTAGCAGAGCAAGTTAATCATTTTAATAACGAACGAAAAGATATTGTATCAAAAATTACAGAAGAGGCTTTGTTACTTGCCAAAGAAGAGGTGGCTAAAGGGCGTCAATTTCTGCTGTTAGCAAAAGAAAATTGGCACGAAGGTGTGTTGGGAATTGTAGCATCTAGAATTGTAGAAACATATGGATTGCCAACACTCATTCTTAATATTGATGATGAACAACATTATGCAAAAGGATCAGCTCGTAGCATTGAACAAGTTTCAATGTTTGAAATCTTAAGTGACCATCAAAATTTAATATCTAAATTTGGTGGCCATCATATGGCTGCTGGGATGACAATGCCTATCGAAAACATATCTGAATTGCGAGAAGGCTTAAATACATGGATGGCAAATTTGGCTGAGACGACATCGCTTGATCAGAAAAAACAAATAGATGTGAAAATTACAGAAGACGAGATTACCGTTAATAACATTTACGATATAGAGCGATTAAAACCATTTGGAATCGACTTTAATAAACCATTATTTGAATTAGATGATGTCAATGTTAATTCATTGAAAGCGATTGGAAAAGATAAGAATCATTTAAAAATGACAATTGGTAACTCTAATTTGGCTACACTTTATTGGAATAGCGGAAGTTTAGTCGATGAGTTAGAGCTGAACCAACCAATTAACATGATAGGTCAGTTACAAATCAATGAATGGAATGGCAATCAATCACCACAATTTATCATTCAGGATATTGCTATCAATCAACAGCAAATTTTGGATTATAGAAGTAAACGGAAACAGCTATCAATCGATTTTCATGACGAGCAATTAGCCATATTAATTCATCCACAAAAAGAAAAATTAGATCATAATTATTATCATTATGGCGAAAGTATTGATGAACATGTAAGTCGTGTCGTATTACGTGATTTACCCCTTTCATTAGCACATTTATCAGAAAGTATGAATGGTCATCAATTTTCTCAAATATATGTTGTTTTACAACATCAACATTCAATTTATTTCGAAGGTATGCCTGATAAAAAAACATTCAAAGCTTGCTTTAAAATACTGATGTCAAAACAAAAAGTAAATTTAATCAGCGATGGGATGGCATTATCGAAATTTTTGGGGATTCAGCCTAACACATTAAAATTTATGTTAAAAGTTTTTCTTGAACTGGGCTTTATTATAGATAGCAATGGTATAATATCAGTAAATCAAAATCCTAATAAACAGGATATAGAAGCAAGTCAAGTTTATCAAACGAGAAAAGCAAGAATAGAAGTTGAAAAATTAATGCTGTATGATGATTTTCAGCATTTGAAACATTGGATTATCGAGCAAATGGGTTAACTATTAGGAGGAAACAAAGATGGATTTAAAGCAATATGTATCAGAAGTACAAGATTGGCCTAAGGCAGGGGTTAGTTTTAAAGATATTACAACAATCATGGATAATGGAGAAGCATATGGTTATGCAACTGACCAAATTGTTACTTATGCCAAAGAAAGAGAAGTAGATATTGTTGTAGGTCCTGAGGCAAGAGGATTTATTATTGGTTGCCCTGTTGCCTATTCAATGGGTATAGGTTTTGCACCAGTGAGAAAAGAAGGTAAATTACCACGTGAAGTTATTCGTTATGAATATGATTTAGAATATGGCACAAATGTATTGACTATGCATAAAGATGCTATTAAACCAGGACAGCGTGTTCTAATTACAGATGATTTGCTAGCTACAGGTGGAACTATTGAAGCTGCAATAAAGCTTGTCGAAGCGTTAGGCGGAATTGTTGTTGGCATCGCTTTTATTATTGAATTAAAATATTTAAATGGTATAGAGAAAATCAAAGACTATGACGTGATGAGTCTAATTTCATATGATGAATAAGCATAGAAGTTTATTATGAGCATTCTTTGCTCAACCATATTTTAATGGGAGTAGAATACAAAGTACAAATTTGACTTTGTTTCTCTACTCCCATTTATTTATCTTTTATGATGTAGTAAAATAGAGCTATTATTTATAAAAATTTAAACCACTTTATCACAATCTACTAATTTTGGTAGAATGGAAATGTATATATATAAATTTAGAAACAGTTGGGCGAAACGACATATTATATTTTTTAAAAGTAGGGGTGCTTATCGTGAATAACGAATATCCATATAGTGCAGATGAAGTTCTATTTAAAGCCAAATCATATTTATCACCAGATGATTATCAGTATGTACTGAAAAGTTATCACCTTGCATATGAAGCACACCAAGGGCAATTTCGTAAAAATGGGTTACCATATATTATGCACCCAATTCAAGTAGCTGGTATTTTAACTGAAATGCGCCTAGATGGACCAACTATTGTTGCTGGTTTTTTACATGATGTCATAGAGGATACCGCTTATACGTTTGATGATGTCAAAGAGATGTTCAACGAAGAAATTGCACGTATTGTTGATGGTGTAACTAAACTTAAAAAGGTCAAATACCGTTCTAAAGAAGAACAACAAGCTGAAAATCACCGTAAACTATTTATAGCCATAGCTAAAGACGTACGAGTTATTTTAGTAAAATTAGCTGACAGATTACATAATATGCGTACATTAAAAGCGATGCCAAGAGACAAACAAATCAGAATATCTAAAGAAACACTTGAAATTTACGCGCCTCTTGCAGATCGTTTAGGGATTAATACGATAAAATGGGAGCTTGAAGATACGGCCTTAAGATATATTGATAGTGTTCAGTATTTCCGCATTGTCAATCTCATGAAAAAGAAACGCAGTGAACGAGAGGCTTATATTAAAAATGCTATTGATATGATTGATGCTGAAATGATAAAAATGAAAATTAAGGGCGAAATTAACGGTAGACCAAAGCACATATATAGTATTTATCGTAAAATGATGAAGCAAAAAAAACAATTTGATCAAATCTTTGATTTATTAGCAATACGTGTAATTGTTAATTCAATTAATGATTGCTATGCCATTCTAGGTCTCGTTCATACTTTATGGAAACCTATGCCAGGGCGTTTCAAAGACTATATTGCAATGCCTAAACAAAACATGTATCAATCTTTACATACTACTGTAGTTGGTCCTAACGGAGATCCATTAGAAATACAAATTCGAACCTATGAAATGCATGAAATTGCAGAACACGGTGTTGCTGCACACTGGGCATATAAAGAAGGAAAGACTGTTGACGAGAAAACACAGGATTTTCAAAATAAATTAAATTGGTTAAAAGAGCTTGCTGAAGCGGATCATACCTCTAATGATGCACAAGAATTTATGGAATCACTTAAGTACGACTTACAAAGTGACAAAGTCTATGCATTTACACCTGCCAGCGATGTTATCGAATTGCCATATGGCGCCGTACCAATTGATTTTGCTTATGCAATTCATAGTGAAGTTGGAAATAAAATGATAGGTGCCAAAGCCAATGGCAAAATTGTTCCCATCGATTATGTAATACAAACCGGCGATATCATTGAAATAAGAACAAGTAAACATTCATATGGTCCTAGTCGTGATTGGCTTAAAATCGTTAAATCTTCAAGTGCTAAAAGTAAAATCAAAAGTTTCTTTAAAAAACAAGATCGCTCTTCAAACATTGAAAAAGGTAAGTTTATGGTAGAAGCTGAAATTAAAGAACAAGGATTTCGAACAGAAGATATTTTAACAGAAAAAAATATTGCAATTGTTAATGAAAAATATAATTTTGCAAATGAAGAAGATTTATATGCGGCTGTGGGTTTTGGTGGCGTGACTGCCCTTCAAATCGTCAATAAATTGACTGAAAAACAACGTATTTTGGATAAGCAAAAGGCATTAAATCAAGCGCAAGAAGTCACTAAGACATTACCAATTAAAGAAGACATTATTACTGATAGTGGCGTTTATGTCGAAGGAATTGAAAATGTACTTATAAAGTTATCAAAATGCTGTAATCCAATCCCAGGAGATGATATTGTAGGTTATATCACAAAAGGCCACGGTATCAAAGTCCACCGTACAGACTGTCCAAACATCAAAAATGAACATGAGCGTCTGATTCACGTAGAATGGGTGAAATCAAAAGATGCTACACAGCGTTACCAAGTTGATTTAGAAGTAAATGCCTATGATAGAAATGGCTTGCTAAATGAAGTGCTACAAGCCGTAAATTCAACAAATGGTAGCTTGATAAAGGTAGCGGGACGTTCTGATGTGGATAAAAATGCCATTATTAATTTAAGCGTTATGGTAAAAAATGTAAACGAAGTATATCGAGTAGTCGATAAAATCAAATCCCTTGGTGATGTATATACTGTAACTAGAGTATGGAATTAATGGAGGCGCATATCTATGAGAATTGTGTTACAACGTGTAAAACGTGCAAGTGTCAAAAATAATAATATTCACCATTCTATAAAACAAGGCTACTGTTTGTTAGTAGGCTTTGGTAAATCATCTACAGAACAAGATATTGAAACTTTGGCAAAGAAAATCGTTAATGCAAGATTATTTGAAGATGATGCAGGAAAATTAAATTTAAATCTTCAACAAGTTGAAGGTGAAATTTTGTCGATTTCACAATTTACCTTATTCGCCGATGTTAAAAAAGGAAATCGTCCTGGCTTTTCAAACTCGATGCCTCCGGATGAAGCAAATCAACTTTATGAAAAATTTAATAAAGCATTAAATGATTATGGTATTAATGTTCAAACTGGAGAATTTGGTACTGATATGGAAGTAGAAATTATTAATGATGGACCTGTAACAATTATATATGAAAGTCAGGATGGCAAAATTTTATGAATAAAATACAATCCTGGCTATCAAAATATAAAATAAAAAATAAGCCCACTATGATTGCATTGATTTCCTTTGTATTATTTTTAATCTTGTTATTTTTATTTTTGAATCATAACGACCAAAAAAGTGATCGTATTACTGTAGTTGAAAACTCAGAATTAAGAACCGGTCCTAACGCAGCATATCCCGTTATCGAAAAGGTAGATAAGGGCGAAGGTTTTACAAAGATTAATCAAACAGGCAAATGGATTGAAGTTCAGAATCGTCAAGAAACTAAAAAAGGATGGATTGCAGGCTGGCATACGAGCTTAAATATCAAGAAAGATGTTAGTCAAAGTCAAGAACCATTAAAAGGGAAAACAATTGTACTTGACCCTGGTCATGGTGGTAGTGATCAGGGAGCTTCAAGTAGAACAAACAAAAAAAGCTTAGAAAAAAATTATACACTTAAAAGCGCATTAGAACTAAAGACCTTACTAGAAAAAGAAGGTGCACATGTTAAAATGACAAGAAGTGATGATGAATACGTAAAACTTGAGGACCGTAAAGCATCAGGTGATATATTTATGAGCATACATAACGATTCTCTTGAAAGTTCTGTGGCAAATGGCGCTACAGTTTATTGGTATAAAGATAGTCAAAGCAAGTTAGCCGAAACGCTGAATGCATCAATCCAAAAAAAGGCATTATTATCTAATAGAGGTGCCAAACAAGAAAATTATCAAGTGTTACGACAATCTAAAATACCAGCAGTGCTCTTAGAACTTGGCTATATTAGTAATCCTACAGATGAAACAATGATTAGAGACCAACATCATCGTCATATTGTACTTGAAGGTGTTGTCGATGGGCTAAAACAATATTTTGCTTCATAAACTTGCAATTTAAGCGAAAAATCGTTAATATTAAATATGAAATTTATAAACAAAACCGGTCATATTCTTGAAAGAATTAATGAAAAGGTAGCAATCATTGCGTAGAGATATAATCCTTGGCTGTAAGATTATACGGAGTAATTAATGTCTTTGAACACAAGAACAGGTGCTTTATGAAAGTAAAGCCGTCATGCGTACGTTACACGTAATGAGTGGATTGAACTGATATATTTCAATCAATTAGGGTGGCAACACGGATATTCGTCCCTTGTATAGTTTTTTACTGTACAAGGGGCGTTTAATTTTTGAAAAAATTAATAGTAGGAGTGATGATATGATTAAGATTCCTCGTGGTACACAAGATATACTGCCAGAAGAAACTGCTAAATGGCGCTATATTGAAAATAAATTAGCTCAACTTATGAAATTATATAATTATCAAGAAATAAGAACCCCTATTTTTGAAAGTACAGATTTATTTGCACGTGGTGTAGGTGACTCTACTGATGTAGTACAAAAAGAGATGTACACTTTTAAAGACAAAGGTAATAGAAGTATTACATTGCGTCCTGAAGGTACAGCAGCAGTTGTAAGATCTTATATCGAAAATAAAATGCAAGGCTTGCCTAATCAACCAGTTAAGTTATATTATAACGGACCAATGTTTAGATACGAACGTAAACAAAAGGGGCGTTATCGTCAATTTACACAATTTGGTGTTGAAGCAATAGGTGCTGAAGATCCAAGTATTGATGCTGAAGTTCTAGCAATGGTAATGCAAATATACCAATCTTTTGGTTTAAAGCATCTTAAATTAGTAATTAATAGCATTGGTGATGCAGAATCAAGAAAAGAATACAATGAAGCGCTAGTAAAACACTTTGAACCAGTTATTGATGATTTTTGTTCTGATTGTCAATCACGTTTACACACGAATCCAATGAGAATATTAGATTGTAAAGTAGACCGTGATAAAAAAGCCATTAAAACTGCACCAAAGATTACTGACTATTTAAATGATGAATCTAAGGCATATTATGAAGCTGTCAAACAATATTTAGATGATTTAAACATACCTTATGTTGAAGATTCAAACCTTGTGCGGGGCTTAGATTACTACACCCACACGGCATTTGAATTAATGATGGATAACCCTAATTATGACGGCGCGATAACAACTTTATGTGGTGGCGGTCGTTATAACGGTTTATTGCAATTATTGGACGGTCCTAATCAAACTGGTATTGGCTTTGCACTAAGTATCGAACGCTTATTATTGGCACTAGAAGAAGAAAATATCGACATCGTTGAAAATGAAACATTAGATTTATTTATTGTTACGATGGGAGACGCAGCCAATCATTTTGCAGTAAAATTACTTAATGATTGTCGTAAAAATGGCATAAGTGCTGATAAAGATTATTTAAATCGTAAAATTAAGGGTCAAATGAAACAAGCTGATCGTTTGAATGCAACTTATACAATTGTTATTGGCGACCAAGAACTTGATAATCAAATTGTAGAAGTTAAACATATGGAATCAGGCAATTCAGAAACTGTTAAATTTGAGAATTTATTAAGTTATTTTAAATAAGTAAGAGAAAGGAACATGATACATGACTAAGAGAACAACATACTGTGGCCTTGTAACAGAAGAATTATTGGGAGAAAAAATAACGTTAAAAGGATGGGTGCATAATCGCCGTGATTTAGGTGGTTTAATTTTTATTGACTTAAGAGATAGAGAGGGTATTGTTCAAATCGTATTTAACCCTGCTTTCTCACAAGAAGCACTTAATATTGCAGAAACTGTTCGTTCAGAATATGTAGTTGAAGTACAGGGACAAGTAACAAAACGTGATCCAGAAACTATAAATCCTAAAATCAAAACAGGACAAGTTGAGGTTCAAGTTTCTCATATTGAAGTAATTAATAAATCTGAAACACCACCATTTTCAATCAACGAAGAAAATCAAAATGTAGATGAAAATATACGTTTAAAATATCGCTACCTAGATTTAAGACGCACCGAATTAGCACAAACATTTAAAATGAGACATCAAATTACGCAATCAATTCGTCACTATCTTGATAATAATGGCTTTTTCGACATTGAAACACCCGTTTTAACAAAATCGACTCCTGAAGGTGCCCGTGACTATTTAGTTCCTTCTCGTGTCCACGAAGGTGAATTTTACGCTTTACCACAATCTCCACAGCTATTTAAGCAATTATTAATGATTAGTGGTTTCGATAAATATTATCAAATTGTTAAATGTTTCCGCGATGAAGACTTACGTGCTGATCGCCAACCTGAATTTACTCAAGTCGATATTGAGATGAGCTTTGTAGACCAAGAAGATGTAATGGCTATGGGCGAAGAAATGCTACGAAAAGTTGTTAAAGACGTAAAAGGTATTGATGTTGAAGGGCCATTCCCACGCATGACATACAACGAAGCTATGAGTCGTTATGGTTCTGATAAGCCTGACACTCGTTTTGATATGGAATTAATTGATGTGTCGAAACTTGGAACAGAAATGGACTTTAAGGTATTTAAAGATACAGTTAATCAAAACGGTCAAGTCAAAGCAATTGTTGCCAAAGGTGCAGCCGACAACTATACACGTAAAGATATGGATGGGTTAACTGAATTTGTTAATATATACGGTGCTAAAGGATTAGCTTGGGTCAAAGTAGTTGAGGAAGGGTTAAGTGGCCCTATTGCTCGATTCTTTGAAGATGTTAATGTAGCGACATTAACTGAGTTAACGGGGGCAGAGCCAGGAGATTTGGTTATGTTTGTGGCTGATAAACCTAATGTTGTGGCACAAAGCCTAGGTGCACTGCGTATCAAACTTGCAAAAGAGCTAGGTCTAATTGATGAAACAAAACTAAACTTCTTATGGGTAACTGATTGGCCATTACTTGAATATGACGAAGATGCAAAAAGATATGTTGCAGCACACCATCCATTCACTTCACCAAAAGAAGAAGATATTAAAAAATTAGATTCTGAACCTGAAAATGCGCAAGCCAATGCATATGATATTGTATTAAATGGCTATGAATTAGGTGGTGGTTCTATTAGAATTCATCATGGTGACTTACAAGAAAAAATGTTTGAAGTTTTAGGATTTACTAAAGAACAAGCCCAAGAACAGTTCGGCTTCTTATTAGATGCCTTTAAATATGGTGCACCGCCACATGGTGGAATAGCTCTAGGTTTGGACAGATTAGTTATGTTATTGACAAATCGAACTAACTTAAGAGATACAATTGCATTCCCTAAAACTGCATCAGCAACTTGTCTATTAACCGATGCACCTAGCGACGTGTCTGATAAACAATTACAAGAATTATCACTTAGAATTCGACATTAATAAAGAATGTTTATGTCAATCTTACAACTTTATTGCGCGTAACTTTTAACATATCGAATCGTTTTAGTTTCAAATTATCTATAATGGTGCTATGATGTAGTCATAAGATAGTCATCTGTGGTGTACGTAAGTTTGCTTTTTAATTTGGGCCTAACACTCTTTGATCAGGGAGCCTAATAGGTTTTCTTGCAGCGCACACGCCTCAATTGGAGGACTTGCAAAACAAGAAACAGGGCACCCACCTGTATATAGCAGGCCGAATGATCAAGCTATGATAACTACGGCACCTATGGACTCTATCGGTACGCAAGACTTTGTCTTGCGTATTTTATTTTGTCTTGCTTTTGGTAGAATACTGTTAAAAGTGATTTGAATAAGGAGTTAAATATGAAGCATCAATTTTCTAGAAATGAGTTAGCATATGGTAAAGAAGGTTTAGCCTTACTAAAAGAAAAAACTGTTGTCGTATTAGGTATAGGTGGTGTAGGTTCATTTGCGGCCGAAGCATTAGCTAGGACAAATATTGGTCACATTATTTTAATAGACAAAGATGATGTTGACATAACCAATGTTAATCGACAAATACATGCGCTTACTTCAACCATAGGCCAAAGTAAAGTAACGCTTATGGAAGAAAGAATTAAATTAATTAACCCTGACTGTAAAGTAACACCATTACATATGTTTTATACTGAAGAAACATATGAAGATTTATTTAACAACTATGAAATAGATTATTTTATCGATGCTAGTGATACAATTATTTATAAAGTTCATTTAATGAGAGAGTGCTTTGAGAGAGGAATCAAAGTCATATCGAGTATGGGAGCTGCAAATAAAACAGATCCAACGCGCTTTAAAATTGAAGATATATCTAAGACATACATGGATCCAATGGCTAAAATTATTAGAAATAAACTTAGAAGGCTAGGTATTAAAAAAGGCATTCCTGTTGTTTTCTCGGATGAAAGTCCAATTGTCATCCGTGAAGATGTAAAAGCAACAGTAGGTGATGCGAATGCAATTAACCGCAAAGGTCAAATGCCACCATCTTCAAATGCTTTTGTACCAAGTGTCGTTGGCCTAATTTGTGCAAGTTATGTAGTCAATGATATTTTAAAAGATGTTCCTATCACAAGAATTAAGGACAAAGGTACACAAAGTAATAATAAACATTAAACAAAAATGATGGCGTAGTGAATTAACGCCATCATTTTTGTTGTTTTAAATTATCGTAAACAGCCTTAAACTGTTGTTCAGTTTTTGAAGTTGTTTTAGGGGTATAATACTCTCTGTTTTTTAATTTATCGGGTAAATATTGTTGAGCAACATAACCATTGCCATAATTATGGGGATATTTATAGCCAATTGCTCTGCCTAATTTTTTGGCACCAGAATAATGTCCATCCTTTAAGTAATCAGGTATTTGGCCGATATTTCCAGCATTAATATCGCTTAAAGCGCTATCCACTGCCGTTATCGCTGAATTTGACTTAGGAGATAAACACAGTTCAATAACAGCTTGACTCAACGGAATACGTGCTTCTGGAAAGCCTAAGCGTTCTGCCGCTTGTATTGCTGCTAATGTCCGTTGTCCAGCACCCGGAGAAGCTAAACCAATATCTTCGTAACTAATTACAAGCAAGCGACGTACAATCGTAGGAAGATCACCAGCTGCAATAAGTCTTGCCAAATAATGTAACGCTGCATTAACATCGCTGCCTCTAATAGATTTTTGAAACGCGCTCATAACATCATAGTGCATATCCCCGTCTTTATCACTTACAAACGCACCTTTTTGGAGACAATCTTGAGCGTCGGTTAGCGTTACATGGCGCTCACCATTGTCTTCATCTGCACTTAAGACAGCGAGTTCTAACGCATTTAACGCACTTCTAACATCTCCTTGGCTTTGCGTAGAAAAATATTCAATTGCATCCTCATCAATATGAGGATGATAAGAGGCCAATCCTCTAGAATCATCTTCAATTGCTCGTATCAACGCAACTTTTATATCTTCTTCATTTAATGGATATAATTCGAAAATTTGTGCTCTAGAACGTATTGCTGGATTAATCGCATGATATGGATTTGAAGTTGTTGCACCAATAAGTACAATTTTGCCATTTTCTAAATGCGGTAATAAGAAATCTTGTTTAGCTTTATCTAATCGATGAATTTCGTCTAATAATAAGATAACTTGCCCTGACATCTTGGCTTCTTCAACAACGAGCTGCATATCCTTTTTGGTATTCGTGACAGCATTTAATTGTCTGAATTTATATGCAGTACTACCAGAAATAGCTTTAGCAATACTTGTTTTACCAATACCTGGAGGTCCATAGAAAATCATCGAAGATAAACGTTTGGTTTCTACCATACGGCGTATAATACCTCTTGGACCAACCAAGTGTTGTTGAGAAATAATTTCATCTATATTTTTAGGTCGCATTCGAGAAGCTAATGGTTCATTAGTCACAATTTTTCATCCTTTCTAATTCTATATTAACTTAAAAAATGATAGAATGGGAATATATATATCGAATTAAGTGAGGTAATGTTATGAAAATATCAACGAAAGGGAGATACGGTTTAACTTTAATGATATCTCTTGCAAAAAAAGAAGGGCAAGGCTGTGTATCATTGAAATCAATCGCTGCTGAAAACAGTTTAAGTGATTTATATCTTGAACAATTAGTAGGCCCTTTAAGAAATGCTGGTTTAATTCGAAGTGTGCGTGGTGCTAAAGGTGGCTATCAACTTAGAGTCCCAGCAGAAGAAATTACTGCTGGTGATATTATTCGCTTACTTGAAGGGCCCATCACATTTGTTGAAAGTATCGAATCCGAGCCACCTGCACAAAAACAATTGTGGTTGCGTATGCGTGATGCGGTACGAGATGTATTAGATAATACAACATTAAAATACTTAGCTGATTATGTTGAAACTGAAGCCGATTTAGATGGTTACATGTTTTACATTTAAATAGCTAAAAAATATGTTTATTTAGTTCTTAACCTGGGAAAATGTATCATAACAGCATCGAAATAACAGATATTAAAATTATTTAAAATCTGAAAGGAGCATATTATTTATGGGTTTCATGGATAAAGCAAAAGATGCAGCTAACAAATTTAAAGATAGTGATAATGAACAGGTACAAAAAGCAAAAGATAAAATTAATGAATTTACAGATGGTAATGACAACAAAGATAAAGAAGATAAAAAAGATTAATCTTTGTTGTGTCATGGTAAAGTAATCATATAGAAGAGAAATATAGCTCAAAGATGAATTTAAACAAATTCATTTTTGAGCTTATTTTTCGTATACTTCAATTTTATAACTTACTATTCTACTTATTAACTTTAAACGATAGTCCTTTCGCAGTTATTTAATTATCTATTTTCTACTGATTTGCTGCTATAAATCTTTTACTCATTTGTCAGCTTCAATAATTCGTTTTAAACGACGATATGAATCAAGTTGTTTGTCTTGATCATAAATATAACTTACCGCCATTAATTCATTAATTTCTCCATATTTCTGAATAAAATCTTCAAGTTGTTGCTTCACACTTAATTCTGAGCCAATAAGTGAATATTTTTGACGTTGCTTAACCATTTCGTACTCACGAGGCGTTAGCAAACTTTGTAAATTATCTGTTGGTGGTTGGACTGGTTGCATACGTCCACGGGTAATACTAATCATCACTTGAGCTTGAGTTGTAGACAAGTATTGAGCTTCTTCATCACTATCAGCAATAATAGCATTTAAACAGACTATGACATAAGGTTCACTAAGTACATCAGAAGGTTCAAATAATTCCTTATATATGTCTATGGCATCTTTCATTTGTTGTGGTGCAAAATGACCTGCAAAAACATAAGGTAAGCCTTTGCGTGCTGCTAAATGAGCAGAATCAGTTGAAGACCCCAATATATACAATGGTACTTGCTTATTCACAGCGGGGTAGGCTCTAACATAGTCTTGTTGATTTTCTGGTCCAAAATATTTTTGTAATTGTTCTACCTCATCAGGAAATTGATATACACCATTATGTTGATCTCTTCTTAATGCACTAGCTGTCATCATATCTGTACCTGGTGCACGACCTAATCCTAAGTCAATGCGATTAGGATATAGCGTGGCTAACGTACCAAACTGTTCTGCAACAATAAGTGGTGCGTGATTAGGTAACATAATTCCACCTGAACCTATACGCATATATGACGTATGTTCTAAAGTATGTTGTATTAGCAATGCAGTAGCAGAACTTACTAAGTTTGGCGCATTATGGTGCTCCGCAATCCAATAACGTTCATAATTTAATTTTTCAAGTTGTTGTGCAAGTGTAACCATATCAGCAAGCGCATCATTTTCATTTTGTCCTTCTCTAATAGGTACTAAATTTAATGCAGAATATTTTATCTTTTTCATAACTTTATATACCCCTTATGATAATAGTGCATAAAGTATAACAATTGTGAGAATACTTTTATATTTAGATGCTCAATTTAACACGAATTCAGTAAGTATATTATCTGTATCATTACTATTAATTAAAATGTTAAACTAATAAGTGAAAGTCATAAACAGAACTATAGAAAAATAATAGCATTGGTGCTATTATAGGAACATTGATATTATCTCAAGGAGTGTAAATTACATGGAAGTATATGCAGATTACGCGGCGACGACCCCAGTTAGACCTGAAGTTATTGATGAAATGATGAATATATATAAACAGCATTATGGTAATCCATCATCTATACATTCTGTTGGACGTGATGCACGTAAATATTTAGATCAATCACGCCAAAAAGTAGCAGAACTATTAGGTGCTAAGCGAAATGAGATTATTTTTACTAGTGGTGCAACAGAAGCTAATAATACTGCTATTAAGGGGTTAGTATATGCAAATGAGCATATCGGTAATCATATTATAACTACAAAGATTGAACATCACTCTGTACTACATGTTTTTGAACAACTTGAGCGTGAAGGCTATGACGTCACATATTTAGATGTAGATGATACTGGTCAAGTTGATTTAGATCAGCTAGAAGAATCACTTACTGATGATACCATTCTCGTGTCTATTATGTTTGTAAACAATGAAGTAGGAACAGTTCAACCTATATATGAAATAGAAACAATTGTAGCTGAGAGTAATGCATTGTTACATGTTGATGCTGTCCAAGCAATTGGGCATTTAGAAATTAATTTTCATGATTTTAAAATCGACACAATGAGTATTACTGGCCATAAATTCGGCGGACCAAAAGGTGTGGGTGTGCTGCTTGTTAAAGAAAATACGCCAATACAATTTTCACAATTAGGCGGAGAACAAGAAATGAAACGTCGTGCCGGAACTGAAAACGTACCACAAATTGTTGGTTTTACAAAAGCATTAGAATTAGCAAATAATGCTTTAAATGAAAATAACGTCAAATTAATGCAATTAAAAGAATTATTTTTAGTTAGCTTACAGGAACGTGCTATTCCTTTTGAGTTAAATGGTTCAATGACAGAAACAACGGGTCATATTTTAAATTTATATTTTCCATTTATAGATGTTGAAACGATGCTAACTTTATTAGATTTAGCAAATATCTATGTTTCGTCAGGATCCGCTTGTACTGCAGGATCAACCGAACCATCTCACGTGTTATCTGCCATGTATGAGGATGAAGAACGTTCAAAACATTCAATAAGATTTAGTTTCAGTGAGTTAACTACAGAACATGAAATCAAATATATCGTAGCGGAAATTCATAAAATTTATCATAAGTTTAAGGAGGAATCATAGTGTCTAATAAAGATATTCGCGTTGTCGTTGGCATGTCAGGCGGTGTTGATAGCTCGGTTACCGCATATTTATTAAAAGAACAAGGTTATGACGTTATAGGTATTTTCATGAAAAATTGGGATGACACTGATGAAAATGGCGTATGTACAGCTACAG
Organism: Staphylococcus sp. HMSC059F04; assembly: GCF_001812565.1. Classification (NCBI taxonomy): domain Bacteria; kingdom Bacillati; phylum Bacillota; class Bacilli; order Caryophanales; family Staphylococcaceae; genus Staphylococcus; species Staphylococcus sp. HMSC059F04. Next base: position 107,023 of record NZ_KV809462.1, read on the forward strand.
AAGATTATAATGATGTTATTGCTGTATGTAATCAAATTGGCATTCCTTATTATGCTGTAAATTTTGAAGAAGAATATTGGAATAAAGTATTTACTTATTTTTTAGATGAATATAAAAAAGGACGTACACCAAATCCTGATGTGATGTGTAATAAAGAAATAAAATTTAAGGCCTTTTTAGAACACGCACTTAAACTTGGTGCTGATTATGTAGCAACTGGTCATTATGCTCGCCTTAAACGTTATGACGACGGTCACGTTGAAATGCTACGTGGCGTTGACAATAATAAAGATCAAACATATTTTTTAAATCAATTATCACAGCAACAATTATCCAAAGTCATGTTTCCTATTGGAGATATAGAGAAAAAAGAAGTACGTCGAATAGCGGAAGAACAAGGGCTAGCTACAGCAAAGAAAAAAGATTCTACAGGCATTTGTTTTATTGGTGAAAGAAACTTCAAATCATTTCTATCACAATATTTACCTGCTCAAGCCGGCGATATGCGAACACTTGATGGTAAAAAAATGGGCGTGCACAGTGGTTTGATGTATTATACGATAGGACAACGTCATGGTTTAGGTATTGGTGGAGATGGTGATCCTTGGTTTGTTGTTGGCAAAAATTTAGTAGACAACGTATTATACGTTGAACAAGGTTTCCATCACGATGCATTATATAGTGATTATTTAATAGCATCAGATTATTCATTCGTCAATCCAGTAGATTTAGAACGCGGATTTAACTGCACTGCTAAATTTAGATATCGTCAACAAGATACGGAGGTATCAGTTGAACGCGTCGATGATCACTCGATAAAAGTGACTTTTAAAGAACCAGTTCGAGCGATTACTCCTGGTCAATCAGTTGTATTCTATGATGGTGAAATCTGTTTAGGTGGCGCAACGATTGATGATGTTTACAAAACTTCTGGGCAATTAAGCTATGTCGTTTAATTACTTTTAAATAAACTTTACTGTTGTTAATTAGAGTTGATATTCAACCGTTTATTCACAAGTGCTATTTAGAATAAGCGGTTGTTTTTATTTATTAACAGTTTGGACATGATATAATGATGAATGAAATGAGGTATTCTAGTGACTGAACAAGAACAAATATATCAATACATACAAAAAGGGCAGAGAGATAAAGCCCTGAAAGCATTATTTAATAACATAGAAGAAAATCCAAACGTGATTGAAAATTACATTAATGCTGGCATTATTCTGGCTGATATTGGAGAAATCGTACAGGCTGAAAAGTTTTTTCAACGTGCATTAACAATTGATGATACAAACGGTGCAATTTATTATAATTTAGCAAATGTTTATTATAATCAAGGTCGTTTCAATGAAGCCATCAAACTCTATCAAAAATCATTAAAATATCACATGGATATGGTTGATTGTAATTATATGATAGGTATGGCATTCAACCAATTAGAAGCATTTAAAGAAGCATTGCCATATTTAATGACTGCAGCTGAAAAAGATGAAAATAGGGATAGTGAAATTCAATTTCAATACGGACTTGTATTATGTCAATTAGAAATGTTTGAACAAGCTATTCAACAACTTAAATACGTCTTACAACTTGACTCATCACATACTGACGCATTATACAACTTAGGATTAGCGATATATATGGAGACTGAAGACATAGATACAGCTATTTCGTATTTTGAGCGGGCAATTGCCATTGATCCTAAACATTTATTAAGTCAGCACGCAAAAGCCACTTTTTTATCTATGAAGAACAAGGAGGATTAATATGGATAACCCTACACTATTTGAACCAACGATGTTAAAGGGCACCGTCGAAGTTATTTTGTTCCAAAATCAAGATAATTTCTATACTGTACTTAAAGTTGATACCATTGAATCTAATGAATCGTTCGATACGATGCCAACGGTTGTAGGGTTTTTCCCAAATATTGTTGAAGGCGACGTATACACCTTTAAAGGACAGGTTGTTGCGCATCCAAAATATGGCAAACAACTAAAAGCTGATACATTTGAAAAAGAATTACCACAAACGAAAGATGCTATTATTACCTACTTATCAAGTGATTTATTTAAAGGTATTGGTAAAAAGACAGCACAAAATATTGTTAATACTTTGGGAGAAAATGCAATAAATGATATTTTAGCTCATCCAGACATATTAACAAAAGTTTCAAATCTTTCTAAAAAGAAACAAGAGCAAATTGCACAACAAATAGCAGCCAATCAAGAATCAGAAAAAATCATGATACACTTACATGATTTAGGATTTGGCCCTAAACTATCAATGGCAATCTATCAGTTTTATCAAAGTGAAACAATAAACGTCGTTGATAATAACCCGTATAAACTTGTATATGATATTAAAGGAATTGGATTTAATAAAGCTGATACATTAGCACGTAATATCGGCATCGACTTTAATGACCCAGAACGATTAAAAGCTGGCATATTATTCACACTAGAGGAAGAATGTATTAAACAAGGGCATACTTATTTACCTGCTGAAACAATTCTTAAATCAGCACAAACAATGTTAAGTACGCAAGGGGATGAAATAATTGAAATACATCAACTTGAAGAAATGTTGCAAATTTTAATGGAAGAAGATAAGTTGATTCTTGATCAACAAAAAATTGCCATCCCCAGTCTTTACTACTCAGAATTAAAAAGCGTACAAAACTTATATCGTATATTAACTCATACCCATAAATTAAATGAACTTGAGCAATCTGATTTACAGTTGCATATTGGAGAGATAGAAGATAGCAATGAAGTACATTATGCTGCATCACAAAAAGAGGCTTTACAAACAGCTATAAACTCAAAAATCATGTTATTAACTGGCGGACCTGGAACTGGTAAGACAACTGTCATTAAAGGTATTGTAGAGTTATACGCTGAAATTCATGGACTTTCTTTAGATTATGCGGATTACACTGATGATGATTTCCCAGTAGTATTAGCAGCTCCTACAGGCAGAGCATCGAAACGTTTACAAGAAGCTACTGGCTTAGAGGCAATGACCATCCACCGACTTATAGGATGGAATCAAGATACACAACCAGAAGACATTTTAGATAATGAAATTAAAGCAAAATTAATTATCATAGATGAAATGTCTATGGTTGACACTTGGTTATTTCATCAGTTTTTAAATGCGGTACCTTTAGATGCCCAAATTGTATTTGTTGGAGATGAAGACCAACTGCCTTCTGTTGGGCCTGGACAAGTATTTAAGGACTTAATCCAGTCTAAAAAAATACCACGTGTCAATTTAACTGAAGTCTACCGACAACAAGATGGTTCAAGTATTATTGAATTAGCTCACCACATGAAACAAAACGAATCCATAGATATTACAAAACGTTATCATGATAGAAGCTTCATTAATTGTAGTGCAGAACAAATTCCTGACGTTGTTAAGAAAGTAGTATCCAGTGCAGTTAGTAAAGGATATGACATGAGTGATATTCAAGTACTTGCTCCCATGTATAAAGGAAGTGCAGGTATTAAACGTTTAAATCAAATTCTGCAAACAATTTTAAATCCTAAAGAACCAGACGCCCGTGAAATTGAATTTGGTGATGCTGCATTCCGCAAAGGCGATAAAGTATTACAGTTAGTAAATCGTCCTAATGACAATATTTTTAATGGAGATATTGGTATTATTGTTGGCATTTTTTGGGCAAAAGAAAATGCTTTAAATAAAGATGTTATTATCGTCGATTTTGACGGTAATGAAATTACATTTACACGACAAGACTTAATTGAATTAACGCATGCATATTGCACTTCGATTCATAAGTCCCAAGGTTCAGAATTCCCAATCGTTATTATGCCCGTAGTGAAACAATATTTTAGAATGTTACAAAAACCTATTCTTTATACTGGTTTGACTAGAGCTAAACAATCTTTAGTATTACTAGGGGATCCACAAGCCTTTGACATTGGCCTTAAAACAAATGGTCAAGTTAGAATGACGCAATTATATGATTTATTAGAAGCATATTTTGGACACGAAACGCAGAATTCTACTGATGATAATATCATAGCTAAACATAAAAAAGTTACATTATCAGCAGCGACAATTTATCAAATAGATCCGATGATCAACATGAATCAAATGACGCCATATGACTTTATTGAACGTTGACAATTTAGACAACACAACTTAAAATAAAATGTGAATAAACATGAAGATGAGTAAGCAAATGAGTATTCAAAGAGATGTGCTGGTTGGTGTAAAGTACAATACAGTTTGCTGAACGCTACTTTGTGCTAATATGGATAAGACAATGAAGTGATAAAGTGGAATCAATAGTGATTCGTATCTTTATAACTAGGGTGGTACCGCGAAAACGTTCGTCCCTTGTGGATGAACGTTTTTAATTGTGACTAAGAATTTGAGGAGTGAAACCCAATGAAAAATTTAAAAGCTAGTGAAATAAGACAAATGTATATTGATTTCTTTGTAGAAAAAGGACATATGGTTGAACCATCTGCACCTTTAGTTCCTATTGATGATAATTCATTACTATGGATAAATTCAGGTGTAGCAACATTAAAAAAATATTTTGATGGCCGAGAAACACCAAAAAAACCTAGAATCGTAAATTCGCAAAAAGCGATTAGAACGAATGATATTGAAAATGTTGGTTTTACAGCACGTCATCATACATTCTTTGAAATGCTAGGTAACTTTTCTATTGGGGACTATTTCAAAAAAGAAGCTATTGAATTTGCTTGGGAATTTTTAACAAGTGACAAATGGATGGCAATGGAACCAGACAAACTGTATGTAACCATTCATCCCGAAGATACAGAAGCATATCATTTATGGCATAACGATATCGGCTTAGAAGAAAGTCGCATTATACGTATCGAAGGTAATTTTTGGGATATTGGAGAAGGACCATCAGGACCAAACACAGAAATCTTTTATGACCGTGGTGAAGCATTTGGCAAGAACGACCCTGCTGAAGAAATGTATCCTGGTGGTGAAAATGAACGTTATTTAGAAGTATGGAACCTTGTGTTTAGTGAATTTAATCATAATAAAGATCATACTTATACGCCATTACCAAATAAAAACATTGATACTGGCATGGGCCTAGAACGCATGGCTTCTGTAGCACAAAATGTGCGTACAAATTATGAGACAGACTTGTTCATGCCTATCATTGAAGAAGTTGAAAAAGTTTCCGGCAAGAAATATCTTGAAATACCGGAACAAGATGTGGCGTTTAAAGTCATTGCTGATCACATTAGAACAATCGCATTTGCAATTTCAGATGGTGCTTTGCCGGCAAATGAAGGACGTGGCTATGTTTTACGTCGTTTGTTACGTAGAGCTGTACGTTTTAGCCAAACATTAGATATTCAAGAACCATTTATGTACAAGCTCGTTGATATTGTTGCAGATATCATGGAACCTTATTATCCAAATGTTAAAGAAAAAGCTGATTTCATTAAACGGGTCATTAAATCAGAAGAAGAACGATTCCACGAAACATTACAAGAAGGGCTATCAATTTTAGATCAACTGATTGCTAAAGCAAAACTGACGACAAAAGAAATTAATGGTTCAGATGCATTTAAATTATATGACACATATGGTTTCCCAATCGAATTAACTGAAGAAATAGCTACACAAGAAGGCATCACTGTTGATATGGAAACATTTGAAAATGAAATGCAACAACAACGTGACCGTGCTAGACAGGCACGCCAAAATTCACAATCAATGCAAATTCAAAGCGAAGTGCTTAAAAACATAACTACAAAAAGCAAATTTGTTGGATATGAAACGACTGATTATCAAACTGAGATTACAGATCTTATCTACAATGGCCAAGCTGTTAGTCATGCAGAAGCTGGAGACATCATTTATTTTGTTTTAAAAGAAACGCCATTTTATGCGGTCAGTGGTGGTCAAGTTGCAGATCATGGTACAGTTGGTAACGACAATTTTGAAATTGCTGTTGAAGAAGTAACGAAAGCACCAAATGGTCAAAACTTGCATAAAGGAACCGTTCAATTTGGTCATGTAACTGTTAATAGTCATGTTGATGCAAACGTTAATAAAGATGAACGACGAGATATTCAAAAGAACCATAGTGCAACACACTTACTGCATGCCGCTCTGAAAGAAGTATTAGGCGATCATGTTAACCAAGCAGGCTCTCTCGTTGAAAGTGAACGTTTACGCTTCGACTTCTCACACTTTGGTCCAATGACAAATGAAGAAATCGAACACGTTGAGCGACGTGTTAACGAAGAAATATGGCGTGGTATTTCCGTAAATATTCAAGAAATGCCAATTGCTGAAGCTAAAGAGATGGGTGCAATGGCTTTATTTGGTGAAAAATATGGCGATGTAGTTAGAGTTGTAAATATGGCACCATTTTCTTTGGAACTTTGTGGTGGTATTCATGTTCAAAACACATCTGAAATCGGCTTATTTAAAATTATTAGCGAATCAGGTACTGGTGCAGGCGTCAGACGAATTGAGGCCTTAACAGGTAGAGCAGCATTCTTGTATCTAGAAGGCATTCAGCATAAATTTAATCAAACTAAAACATATTTAAAAGTCAAATCCGATGATCAAGTTATGGAAAAAGTCGTTCAGCTTCAAGAAGAAGTGAAACATGTAAATAAACAATTAGAACAACGTAATAAAGAAATTACAACATTAAAAATGGGTAATATTGAAGACCAAGTTGAAGAAATCAATGGTTTTAAAGTATTAGCTACACAAGTAGATATTGCTAATCCAAAAGCAATCAGAGAAACAATGGATGATTTTAAATCTAAATTACAAGACACAATTATCATATTAATAAGTGAAGTTGAAGGCAAAGTTTCATTGATAGCTACAGTACCAAAAGCTGATACCAGCAAAATTAAAGCTGGCGATATCATTAAAAATATGGCTCCTATTGTTGGTGGCAAAGGTGGTGGCCGTCCGGATATGGCACAAGGTGGCGGTACACAACCTGAAAATATCACAGAATCTTTACGCTTTATTAAAGATTACATTAAAAAACTATAACTATATACCTTTCTAGTGTAATATAAAATATGTAAGTTAAATCGTAGATAGAGGAGTGTCAATCAATGGAAAATTTTGATAAAACAATGAAATTTGATTATGAAGAAATTCCTAAAGAGAATGTCAGATCTGTGTTAAGCAACGTGCATCGTACATTAGAAGAGCGTGGATATAATGCTGTAAACCAAATTGTTGGTTATTTATTATCTGGTGATCCTGCTTATATACCACGTCAAAATGAAGCTAGAAACCAAATACGACATGTGGATAGAGATGTCATTATGGAAGAACTTGTCTCATACTATCTTAAAGAGAAAAATAATTAATATATGCTCCAGCATAAAATATTAGGATTAGATGTAGGAAGCAAGACTGTAGGCATTGCAATTAGCGATTTAATGGGCTGGACAGCTCAGGGATTAGACACTCTACGCATCAATGAAGAACAAGAAGAATATGGTATTGAACAACTCACTAATATTATTAAGTCCAATAACGTTGACACAATTGTTATTGGTTTACCAAAAAATATGAATAATTCTATAGGGTTTCGTGGAGAAGCTTCCATACACTATAAAGAATTAATTCTTGAAGCGATGCCTGATATGAAAGTTATTATGTGGGATGAACGACTAAGCACAATGGCAGCAGAACGTTCATTGTTAGAGGCCGATGTTTCTAGACAAAAAAGAAAAAAAGTAATAGATAAGATGGCCGCAGTTTTTATACTTCAAGGCTATTTAGACTCTATCCAATAAAGGAGAATTTAAATGACTGAACATAATCACGACACTGAATTAGAACTTAATAACGAAGAAGAACTTTTAACATTATATGATGAAGATGGCAATGAAGTACTTTATCGCAAAATATTAGAATTTTATCATCCAGAATTCAAAAAAGAATATGTTATTTTGTCTGAAGAAGGTGCACAATCTGATGATGATGACATGATTGAATTAATCCCAATGATAAATCAACCAGACGAATCAGGAGATGGCGGTAAATTGATTCCTATCGAAACAGATGAAGAATGGGATATGATTGAAGAAGTAGTCAATACTGAAATTGATGAATAAAATACAACTTTGAATTTATATTAATAAAAACATTAGATATATGATTTAATTACTGAGTCAAAATCACAGAAAATTTTTCTCTGTGCATGAAAATTTAAAGTAATTAGCGTAATGATTTGTTTTGTGGGGCGGAAGATAAAGTCGAATTTGGCTTTATCCCGCTCCTTTTTAAGATAGCACTTAATTTAATGCATAATTTATGATAAAATATGTAAAGTTAATTTCGTATTTGCTAAGTACACAGCAATCAAAATAATCCAATCAGTCAGTTTATTTGATCCTACACGTAATTAATCAATAACCACGACTGATTGATTTTTATTTTGATTATTTATAACTTTTTAAGAAGGAAGTAACGTCTATGGAGGACAATGAACGCTATTTAGTAGATTTACATAAGCATTTAGATAATCCTATTGAACGGCTCAGACCATATGCAATTGAGCATGCTGTGCCAATCGTCGACCGCTTAACACTTGATTTGATAAAACAGTTAATTAGAATCCACAAACCACAGTCAATTCTAGAAATTGGAACAGCGATAGGATATAGTTCAATGCAATTTGCATCAGTTGATTCAAACATACATATCACAACGATTGAACGTAATGATGATATGTTTCAACAAGCCCAACACAATGTTAAAACATTTGGCTACGAATCACAGATTGACATTATAAAAGGCGACGCACTGGAACAATTTACTCAGCTGAAAAATAAAAATTTCGATATGATATTCATTGATGCAGCGAAAGCACAATCACGTAAATTTTTTGAACTTTATACACCATTATTAAATGATGGGGGTATAGTAATTACAGATAATGTCCTTTACCATGGTTTTGTTGCAGACATATCAATTGTACGTTCACGAAATGTCAAACAGATGGTTAAAAAAGTACAACAATATAATGAATGGCTCATGTCACAATCAAATTATTCTACTAATTTTGTCAATATAGATGATGGACTAGCAATTTCTATCAAAGGAGAATCAGAATGACTGAATTACTTGTAACACCAAAATCAGTTGCGCATTTAAAAACACTTATTGATTTTGGTGCAGATGCGTTTGTCATTGGCGAACAAAAATTCGGATTACGCTTAGCCGGTGAATTTAAACGTACCGATATGAAAAAAGCTGTGGAAATAGCCCACAAACATAATAAAAAAGTTTATGCTGCTGTTAACGGTATATTTCATAATTATCATTTGGAGGCACTTGAAGACTATATAACATTTTTACATGAAATCAATGTAGATCGTATTATATTTGGAGATCCTGCCGTTGTTATGTACGTCAAAGCTCAACCACATCCAATTGCATTAAATTGGGATGCTGAAGCATTAGTAACAAATCATTTTCAATGTAACTACTGGGGACAAAGAGGTGCGAAACGTGCCGTTCTTGCTCGTGAATTAAGCTTAGAAGAAATAATCAATATTAAAGAGCAATCAGATGTTGAAATTGAAGTGCAAGTTCATGGCATGACTTGCATGTTTCAATCGAAAAGAATGTTGCTAGGTAATTATTACACATTCCAAGATAGACAAATGAAAATAGAGCGTCAACAGGATGAACAGTACTTATTATTATATGATGAAGAAAGAGATAATAAATATCCTGTTTTTGAAGATTACAATGGTACACATATAATGTCTCCAAATGATATTTGTTTAATTGAAGAATTAGAACCATTATTTAGTGCAGGAATTGATTCGTTTAAGATAGATGGTATCTTGCAAACTGAAGAATATATTAATGTAACAACACGTCAATATCGCGAGGCTATTGATTTATATAATGATGATCCTGAAACCTATGAGGATGAAAAATTCATGCTTGTTGATCCAATTGAAGATATACAGCCAGCACATCGTCCTTTTGATGAAGGTTTCTTATTTAAACAAACCGTATATTAGGAGGCTTAATCATGCAAATTTTAGAAAAAGCATCACCATCACAACAAACTAAAATGAAAAAGCCTGAACTACTTGCTCCTGCTGGAAATTTAGAAAAGTTAAAAATAGCTGTACATTACGGCGCAGATGCAGTATTTTTAGGCGGTCAAGAATATGGATTACGTTCAAATGCCGATAATTTTACTATGGAAGAAATTGCTGAGGGTGTCCAATTTGCTAATACTTACGGCGCAAAAATCTATGTTACTACCAATATCATTGCACATGATGAGAATATCCCAGGCTTAGAAGCATATTTAATACAATTACAAGCTACAGGAGCTACGGGAATTATTGTAGCAGATCCTCTAATCATTGAAACATGCAAACGTGTTGCACCTAACTTAGAGATACATCTATCTACTCAGCAGTCTCTAACAAATTATAAGGCGGTAGAATACTGGAAAGAAGAAGGATTAAACCGTGTTGTGTTAGCTAGAGAAACTGGTGCCATGGAAATGAAGGAAATGAAAGAAAAGGTTGACATAGAAATAGAAGCATTTATTCATGGTGCCATGTGTATTGCATACTCTGGTCGTTGCACACTTAGCAATCATATGACAGCTCGAGACTCAAATCGTGGTGGCTGTTGCCAAAGTTGTCGATGGGATTACGATTTATTATCCATTGATCAAGATGGCGATTTAGATATGTATTATCAACAAGGTGATATCATACCTTTTGCTATGAGTCCCAAAGATTTAAAATTAATAGAAGCCATTCCTAAAATGATGGATATCGGCGTTGATTCATTAAAAATAGAAGGCCGTATGAAATCTATTCACTATATAGCTACAGTTGTATCAGTTTACCGTAAAGTCATCGATGCTTATGCTGAAGATCCAGCAAATTTCAAAATTGACCCTGAATGGCTAATAGAATTAGATAAATGTGCCAATCGTGATACAGCTCCTGCTTTCTTCGAGGGGACACCAGGTTATGAAGAGCAAATGTTTGGTATGCAACAATCCAAAAAATCACCATATGATTTTTGCGGTTTAGTTCTTGAATATGATGCAAATACACACATCGCCACGATACAACAACGTAATAATTTTAAACCTGGACAAGAAATTGAATTTTTCGGACCTGAAATTAATAGCTTTAAACAAGTTATTCATGCAATTTATGATGAAGAAGGGAATTCTTTGGATGCTGCAAGACATCCACTACAAATTGTACAAATTAAAGTTGACCACCCAATCTACCCAAATAATATGATGAGAAAGGAAATTAGCTAATGTCTCAAACAACGATTATCGGTATTGCTGGTGGCTCAGGCTCAGGTAAAACCACCGTAACTAATGAAATTATGAAAAATTTAGCAGGTCATAGTGTTGCTTTATTGGCCCAAGACTATTATTATAAAGACCAATCCCACCTCACGTTTGAAGAACGGTTAGAAACAAATTATGACCATCCTTTTGCCTTTGATAACGATTTATTAATAAAAAATTTAAAGGATTTAAAAAATGGTCAATCAGTAGAAGTGCCTACTTATGACTATGCAAATCATACTAGAAGTGATGAAACCATTGCATTTGAACCAAAAGATGTTATTATCGTAGAAGGTATCTTTGCTTTAGAAAACAAAACACTACGTGATATGATGGATGTTAAAATATATGTTGATACGGATGCAGACATTAGAATCTTAAGAAGATTGATAAGAGATACTAAAGAGCGCGGACGGTCAATGGAATCTGTAATTAATCAATACTTGAATGTAGTTAAGCCGATGCATAATCAATTTATCGAACCTACTAAAAAGTATGCAGATATTATTATTCCTGAAGGTGGTAGTAACAAAGTTGCTATCGATATTATGACAACCAAAATACAAACACTTGTAAGTAAACAAGAGTAATATCAAGAAAAGGAAGATGACGTAATGGAAAATCAAAAACAATATCCTATGACACAAGAAGGATATGACAATTTAGAACAAGAGTTAGAAGAACTTAAGACAGTTAAAAGACCTGAAGTTGTAGAAAAAATCAAAGTAGCACGTTCTTTTGGAGATCTATCTGAGAACTCTGAGTATGACGCTGCAAAAGACGAACAAGGGTTTATTGAACAAGATATTCAACGTATAGAACATATGCTAAGATACGCACTTATTATCGAAGACACAGGCGATAATAACGTCGTACAAATCGGGAAAACTGTCACATTTGTAGAATTACCTGGTGATGAAGAAGAAAGCTACCAAATCGTTGGTTCTGCAGAAGCCGACGCATTTAAAGGGAAAATTTCAAACGAATCTCCAATGGCGAAATCTCTTATTGGCAAAGGATTAAACGATGAAGTTCGAGTACAGCTACCTAACGGTGGTGAAATCAGAGTTAAGATTGTAGATATTAAATAAGACAATATCCTCATTAATAAGCTATATAGTAAAAACCAGTTTAGCATTCTGCTTACTGGTTTTTTATTTATAGTATTTTTATATTGTGCCACATACTTTTGTTAAACTTGTTTTCTCCATGACAATTAATTACAAGTATGATTTAATTGAATATGTACAACTTTTTAAAGTAGAATCAACCGATCTACAAAGCGTAATATTTATTACTTATCGCTTTTAATTACAAATGATTATTAAACAGACAGATAAGATAAATGATATAACTCTTATTGAATTAGTCATTTATAATTTTATTTGTCTATGTTTCTATTTTTTTATACAAAGGGGGGTAGAAAATGGAAGCAACTATCATTAACGAACAAACCTTAATGATTTATTTCAAAAACGAAATTAGTGAAGACACATATAATCAAATTATTTATACAACTCAATACATTAAAAATAAAAACTTGCAAGCTATCAATGAAATTATTCCATCTTATAGAGCCATCATGGTTACTTTTGACCAACATAAAATTGATATCGATGAGTTGATTCAACAACTTCAACTTGATTCTATTAATTATAAGCACATTGATAAAACATCTAATAATAAAGTTGTACATATTCCCGTCTTATATGGTTCAGATGTAGGTCCAGATTTATCTGAAGTAGCAAAGTATAACGGACTTACCTCTGAAGAAGTAATAGAGATACATACAAGTAAACAATATTTAATTTATATGCTTGGCTTTATGCCTGGCTTCCCATACTTGGGTGGTTTAGATTCACGCATACATATGCCTAGACGCTCTGAACCTCGAGTACGTATTGCTGCAGGCTCAGTTGGAATTGCTAATAATCAAACTGGCTTATATCCTCTAGACTCACCAGGAGGTTGGCAAATTATTGGTCGTACGCCTATTAGAGTATTTAATAAAGATGATCAGCCTATGACGCTTTATCAAGCTGGTGATAAAATAAAATTTTATGCCATCGATCAACATACTTATCAACAAATTCAAGATGACATTGATAAGGGATGCTTTAATAAAGAAAAGTGGGTGACAATTCGTAATGGGAATTAAAATTATACAACCTGGTTTATTTTCAACTATACAAGATTTAGGACGTACAGGATTTCAACATCTTGGTATTTCAAGCGCTGGTGCCATAGATCAATATAGCTATCTTATTGGACAAACATTAATCCAGCAAGATGGGCCTGCAATCGAATTTACAATCATTGGCCCTAAAATTGAATTCTCCAGCGAAAATTCATTTGTTTTAACAGGGGCTATTTTTGCAGCCAAATTAAATGGCACTGCTGTAAACCAAAATGTGGTTGTACAAGCAAATAAAGGAGATATTTTAGAAATTGGTCCTGTTCAACAAGGTGCTAGGGGGTATATATTTTTTGGTCAACCACTTGATATACCAATCGTAGCAAATAGCTATGCAACTCATACTAGAACACAAATGGGCGGTTTTTATGGACGTACATTGAAGAAAAACGATAGCATTCCTGTTGTTACAAATCAATCTTATAAACAACAATTGGGCAAAACTATTGAATTCAATGCAGTACCAGAAGATAATATCGTTCATATCATCAAAGGACCTCAATATGATGCATTTTCTGCAGAATGTCATGAACAACTAACAGCACAAGTATATGAGATATCAGATAGTTCTGACAGAATGGGCATTCGACTTAAAGGAACGCCTATACCGCCTATAGAAAGTGCGGATATCATTTCAGAGCCCGTTGCATTAGGCAGTATTCAAGTTCCTAATGATGGTCACCCCATCATATTATTACACGATAGACAGACCGTAGGAGGTTACACTAAGATTGCTAGTGTTTCCCAAGCCGATATACATAAACTGGCTCAATTTAAACCAGGAGAAGAAATTCTATTCAAATGGATAACGATTGAACAAGCAATCAAAAATTTAAAACATTTTGAGCAAGTCTTTAGTTCAACAATAAATGAAATAGAATCAACTCCAAAATTCGAACTCAAGCATTTACGTCCGACATCAAAAAAAACAGCTCAATTAATTAGGGAGGAACAGTAAAAATGAATTTAGATAAGATAGAACAAATAATAGATTTAGTTAAAAAGAATGAAGTTAAAAAATTTAAATATAAAGATTTTGAACATGAAATAGAATTAGATTTTACAGAAGATGTTTCACCCGTAAGTGCTAATAAAAATGATATACAAACAACTTCTACAAATCATAGCGATTCAAATAAACAAGACGAAGCAAATCCTAAAGAAGAAACGCAACAAATCAAAGCTTCAATGGTAGGTACATTCTTTTTGCAAGATAGTAAAGAATTAACTCAACCAGTTGTACAAGTGGGTGATAAAATTCAAGAAGGAGACATTGTAGGTTATATTGAAGCGATGAAAGTGATGAACGAGGTTACAAGTGATGTATCAGGAGAAATTGTTGAAATTTTAGTTGATCACGGTACAAATGTGGAATATGACCAAGCATTGATACAAATAAAATAAGGGGGGCTAGCTATGTATCGTTGTTTAATTGCAAATAGAGGAGAAATCGCTGTGCGTATCATTCGTGCTTGTCGCGAATTAGGAATAGAAACCGTAGCGATATATGCTAAAGGTGATGAAGCTAGTCTTCATGTAAGCTTAGCTGACCAGGCAATTTGTATTGGTGAAGCAAATCCACTTGATAGTTATTTAAATATCGAACGTATTATCGGTGCTGCAGAATTATCCGGGGCTAATGCAATTCACCCAGGTTATGGCTTCTTATCAGAAAGCACAACATTTGCTGAAAAAGTTGAAGAAAACGACATTCATTTTATTGGTCCAAATAAAAAAACTATGGAGTTAATGGGAGATAAGATAACCGCTCGACAAACAGTTGATGCTGCTGGCGTACCTGTAATTCCGGGATCGAAAGACGCAGTTAACAATGTATCAGAAATTGAAAAGTTAGCTGAAGATATCGGATATCCTGTTGTTTTAAAGGCTGCTAGTGGCGGTGGTGGTAAAGGAATTAGAATTGTTAAAGATCCAGCTGATTTAGAAAAGTCTTTAAAAGAAGCTCAAAGTGAAGGACAAAAGTATTTCAACGATAGCCGTGTATATGTAGAGGCCTTTATACCTGTAGCAAAACATGTTGAAGTTCAAGTCATTGGTGATGGCAAAGATAATTATGTACATTTAGGAGAAAGAGACTGCTCAGTTCAACGAAAAAATCAAAAGCTAATAGAAGAGTCACCATGTGCGGCACTTACTGAAGAACGCCGAGAAAAAATTTGTAATGATGCTGTTAAAGTAGCTAGAGCCTCAAAATATAGAAGTGCAGGTACAATCGAATTCTTAGTTACTGAAGATGCGCATTATTTTATTGAAATGAATGCGCGAATTCAAGTTGAACATACCGTCACAGAAATGAGAACTGATCGTGATTTATTAACTGCACAATTATACTTGTTAATGCATGATAAGTTACCATTTGCACAACAAGACATCACATTTAATGGTCATGTCATTGAAGCGCGCATCAATGCTGAAAATCCTGAGAAAAAATTTCAACCATGTCCTGGCGTAGTGAAACGTTTACATCTACCACAAGGATTTAATGTCAGAGTAGATTCACTACTTTATTCGGGTTATCAAGTTTCACCTTACTATGATTCTCTAGTAGCAAAGGTCATCGTTAAATCTGAAAACAGAGCGAGCGCCATCAATAAACTCAAAGTAACTTTGGATGAAATGGTCATTGATGGATTTACAACGACAGCTGATTTCTTATATGCTGTCCTTAGCTACCCATTATATGCTGATGGCGATGCAAGTGAAGTAGATATTAAATTCTTAGAAAAACATCAAATCGTAAAAGGGGTGACTTTGTAATGGTAACCGTCGATTTAAATTGTGATCTAGGTGAAGCCTATGGAAATTATTCATTTGGTAATGACGAAGCAATTATTCCGCTCATTACCTCAGCTAATATCGCTTGTGGTTTTCATGCTGGAGATGAAAATGTACTTAATGAAACCGTTAAATTAGCAGTTAAACACCAAATTAAGATAGGTGCACATCCTGGATTTCCAGATTTGAAAGGGTTTGGAAGACGTAAAATGGCGCTCTCTTATCAAGAAATTTATAATGCAATTATCTATCAACTCGGTGCTTTGAATGGATTTTGTAAATTATATAATACTAAAATTCATCATGTAAAACCGCATGGTGCCCTTTACAATATGGGGGCTATTGATAGTACAGTTGCTCAAGCTATAGCGCAAGCTGTATATGATTTTGATTCAGAACTCATTTTAGTTGGTTTAGCTAATACATTACTGATTTCTGAAGCAGAAAAAATTGGTTTACACGCAGCTTCTGAAGTTTTTGCTGATCGCCGATACGAGAATAATGGTCAATTGGTCAATCGTCGTGAAAATGATGCGGTGATAACTGATACTGACGAAGCATTACAACAAGTCATAAAAATGGTTAAAGAAAATAAAGTGACCTCAAGAGATGGAAAAGATATTACGTTACAGGCAGATACGATTTGTGTGCACGGCGATAGTGCACATGCACTAGATTTTGTATCTCAAATAAGAAAGACATTAACGAAAGAAGGCATTGATATTCAATCATTATAGGGGGTAAATTATATGGGAGAAAAACTAAATAAAAAGGAAAAAGATTTTACTTTTACTAAAGGTCACAGGCGCTTACTTTATGGATCAGTTTTCTTAATGGCTACGTCTGCCATAGGTCCAGCCTTTTTAACTCAAACAGCAGTATTCACAGCAGAGTTTTATGCAAGCTTTGCCTTTGCAATATTGATTTCTATTCTCATCGATATAGGTGCACAAATCAATATTTGGCGAGTATTAGTAGTTACTGGATTACGTGGTCAAGAGGTGTCTAATAAAGTTTTACCTGGTTTAGGTACAATCGTGTCAATATTAATAGCTTTTGGCGGTTTAGCCTTCAACATTGGTAATATCGCTGGGGCTGGACTTGGTTTAAATGCAATGTTTGGCTTAGATATCAAATGGGGTGCCGCAATTACTGCAGTTTTCTCAATTTTAATTTTTGTTAGCAGAAGTGGTCAAAAAATCATGGATGTCGTATCAATGATACTTGGTGTCGTTATGATTGTTGTAGTTGCTTGGGTTATGGTAGTATCTAATCCACCTTATGGCGATGCAGTAGTACATATGGTTACGCCTGAACATCCACTTAAATTGATTTTACCAATTATAACTTTAGTTGGCGGTACAGTAGGCGGCTATATTACCTTTGCTGGTGCACATAGAATTTTAGATTCAGGCATGAAGGGTAAAGAATATTTACCATTTGTTAACCGTTCTGCAATAGCTGGTATTTTAACAACAGGCGTCATGAGAACATTGCTATTTCTAGCTGTATTAGGTGTTGTTATTACAGGTGTGACTTTAAGCGCAGACAATCCACCAGCTTCTGTATTTGAACATGCTCTAGGACCTATTGGTAAAAATATATTCGGTGTTGTCATTTTTGCAGCTGCTATGTCATCAGTTATCGGTTCTGCATATACAAGTGCAACATTCTTAAAAACACTTCATAAATCACTGTTTAATAAAAATAATTTGATTGTCATAACATTTATAGTAATATCTACACTGATTTTCTTATTTATCGGCAAACCAGTTAGCTTACTTATTATTGCTGGGGCTATCAACGGTTGGATTTTGCCAATTACTTTAGGTGCCATACTTATCGCAAGCAAAAAGAAATCGGTTGTAGGAGACTATAAACACCCAACTTGGATGTTGTTATTTGGTATAGTTGCAGTTATTGTGACAATTGTAACAGCTATCTTTTCACTTCAAGACTTAGCTGCACTATGGCATAGTTAACAATGAGCTTAATAAAAAAAGATTCTCTATTTAATAGAGAGTCTTTTTTATTATGTATTATAATAAACTTTATTCTTGTGTATCGTGGTAAAGGCTAAAATATGATAGAATAACATTTGCTAAGAAATATAAATGAGGTGGATTTATGATTGGCATTATAGGTGCTATGGAAGAAGAAATTACAATTTTAAAAGAAAAATTAATAAATACACAATATCATACGATTGCTCATGTTGAATTTTATCAAGGAAAATTAAATGACGTCGATGTTGTACTTACACGAAGTGGCATTGGTAAAGTCAATGCAGCTATTTCTACTACGCTGCTCATTCAACAATTTAAACCTGAAATGATAATTAATACCGGTTCAGCAGGCGCTCTAGATGAAGACTTATCAATAGGTGATGTCGTAGTAAGTGACAGCGTTATTTATCATGACGTAGATGCAACAGCTTTTGGCTATCAGTATGGTCAAGTACCACAAATGCCACTCCATTTTGAAGCTGATAAACATTTACTTGATAATGTGTTAGTTGTTTTAAAAGCACAGTCTTTAAATGCAAAAGTTGGACTTATTGTTAGTGGTGATAGCTTTATCGGAAGCACAGACCAACGCCTTTTGATTAAAGAAAGATTTCCGCAAGCGTTAGCAGTTGAAATGGAAGCCACTGCCATAGCACAAACATGCCATCAGTTTAAACAACCATTTATTATCACACGAGCAATCTCAGATTTGGCAAACGGCAACGCCGATATCACATTTGAACAATTTATTGAACAAGCTGCCGTGTCTTCTAGTAAAACAGTTGAACGTTTAATTAAACAAATATAAATATAATTTAAAGGTGAAAATTATGGGTATTATAAAAAAATATTTTATGCCGAATTCATACGTGAAATCGGTATTTGAAATTGATATAGATAAACTTGCAAAATCCGGAGTTAAAGGTATTATTACAGATTTAGATAATACACTAGTAGGCTGGGATGTAAAAACACCTACTATAGAAATCAAAGAGTGGTTTAGAAAAGCAAGTGAAGCTGGAATTACAATCACTATTGTTTCAAACAACAATGAGCAACGTGTTGCTAGTTTTTCAAAAGATTTAGATGTTGATTTTATTTTTAAAGCTCGTAAACCAATGGGTAAAGCATTTAAAAAGGCATTAAAGTATATGAATATACAAGCCGAAGAAGCTGTAGTTGTCGGCGATCAAATGTTGACTGATGTCTTTGGTGGCAATCGCAATGGTTTGTATACAATCATGGTAGTTCCAGTGAAACGAACAGATGGATTTATAACTAAATTTAATAGAATTATCGAAAGACGACTCTTAAACCACTTCAAAAATAAGGGCTATATCTCATGGGAGGAAAATTGATTGACTGAGACTTTAAAATGTATTGGTTGCGGTGCACCATTGCAATCCGAAAATAAAAACGCGCCTGGTTATGTACCAGAACACAATTTATTTCGCGAAGATGTAATTTGTCGACGATGCTTTAGATTGAAAAACTATAATGAAGTACAAGATGTAGGAATGGATAGTGAAGATTTTTTAAATTTATTAAATGGTCTATCTGATCGCTCGGGTATCATTGTTAATGTTGTAGATATTTTTGATTTTGAGGGATCTTTTATTAATGCCTTAAAACGCATTGTAGGTAATAAAAAAATCATACTCGTTGCTAATAAATTAGACTTATTGCCGAAACAAATTAATCATCGTCGTGTGAAAGAATGGTTAAAACGCTCAGCAAAAAAATATGGTTTAGAAGCTGAAGAAGTTGTGCTAATTTCTGCTGAAAAAGGGTGGGGAATTGAAGACTTATTAACAGCTATTAATCAAAACCGTGACCATGATGATGTTTATATTGTAGGTACGACAAATGTGGGTAAATCGACACTAATTAATAAATTAATTGAGTTAAGTGTTGGTGAAAAGGATGTTGTTACAACTTCTAGGTTCCCAGGCACAACATTAGATATGATTGATATTCCATTAGATGAAACATCATTTATGTATGATACACCTGGCATTATTCAAGAACATCAAATGACACATTTAGTTACTGAAAAAGAATTGAAAACGATTATACCCAAAAAAGAAATTAAACAACGTGTATACCAATTAAATGAATCACAAACATTATTTTTAGGGGGACTCGCTCGAATTGATTATGTTTCAGGTGGAAAAAGACCACTCATTTGCTTCTTTTCAAATGATTTAAATATACACCGCACTAAAACAGAAAAAGCCAATGAGTTATGGAAAAACCAATTAGGTAATTTACTTACACCCCCAAATAATGTTTCAAATTTCAATCTGAAAGATATAAAGGCTGTGCGCTTAGAAACAGGAAAAGAAAAACGAGACATTATGATATCTGGGTTAGGTTTTATTACGATTGATTCAGGTGCCAAAGTCATTGTCAGAGTACCCAAAAACGTCGATGTAGTGTTAAGAAATTCAATTTTATAAGGTGTGATATTTATGAAATTTGCAGTTATCGGAGATCCGATTTCACATTCTTTATCGCCATTAATGCATAATGCTAACTTTAAAGCCCTTAATATGAGACATACGTATGAAGCTATTCATGTTCCAAGAGAACACTTTCATCATATTAAAGACATTATAGCCGAAAAGGAAATTGATGGTTTTAACGTGACAATACCTCACAAAGAAGCCATCATTCCATACTTAGATGTTATAGATGATACTGCTAAAAACATAGGAGCAGTGAATACCATTGCAATAAAACAAGGTAAATGGATTGGCTACAATACAGATGGTATAGGTTATGTAACTGGATTAAAGCATATTTATCCTGATATTGAGCATGCCTACATATTGATACTAGGTGCTGGAGGTGCCAGTAAAGGCATTGCCCATGAACTTATAAAATACGTTGAACCTAAAATAACGGTAGCCAATCGGACAGCTAAACGTTTTGATTCATGGACTTTAGACGTAAATAAAATTTCGTTGGAAACCGCTGAACGACATTTAAATCAATTTGATATTATAATTAATACAACGCCTGTAGGTATGTCTCAAAGTAAAGCATCAGTTGTATCACTTTCAAATTTATCACCACAAACTTTAGTAAGTGACATTGTATATATACCTGCAAAAACACCATTTTTAGACCAAGCTGAACAAAATGGTAATCCGATATATAATGGCTTAGATATGTTTATATTACAAGGAGCAGCAAGTTTTAATATATGGACTGGCCAAACTGCAAACATAAATACAATGAAGCAAACAGTAATTAATAAACTAAAAGGAGCATCCTCATGTTAACTGGTAAACAAAAAAGATATTTAAGAAGTTTAGCACATAATACGGATCCAACATTTCAAATTGGCAAATCTGGAATAAATGAAAACATGTGTAACCAAATTAGCGATACATTAGAAAAAAGAGAACTTGTAAAAATTCATATTTTACAAAATAACTTTGATGATAAAAATGATTTAGCAATACAATTAGCTAGCTCAACTAAAAGCGAAGTCGTTCAAATAATCGGGTCAATGATTGTGTTATATAAAGAATCAGAAGAAAATAAGCACATCAATTTACCTTAAATGACTAAAAAAATTGTTTTATATGGCGGACAATTCAACCCGATACACACGGCGCATATGGTGGTTGCTACTGAAGTTTATCATTTTATCCAACCAGATCATTTTTATTTTTTACCTAGTTATATGTCACCATTAAAAGATCATAAACAACACCTTAACACAAAGCATAGAATAAAAATGATTCAACTTGTTATTGATATATTAGGTTTTGGAGAGATTTGCTATGAAGAGCTGGAACGCAAAGGAACAAGTTACACTTTCGATACGATACAATCTTTGATTAGTAAAAATCAAGATGCAGAATTTTATTTTGTCATTGGAACAGACCAATACAATCAACTTGAACAATGGCATAACATCAATCAGCTTAAAGAAATAATTACATTTGTTATCGTAAATAGAGATACGTCACATCAAATAGTTAATCCGTCAATGATTTCAATAGATATTCCTAGGATAGATATTAGTTCTACCATGATACGTAATCGAGTTCAAAACAATAAAAACATCCAAGTACTCGTTCCACCAAATGTAGAAAGCTATATCAGAGAGGAAGGATTATATGAAAATTAAAAAAGCTGTCAAACTAACAAAAGAAAAGTTACCTAAAAAACGTTTCGATCATTCTTTACGTGTTGCTGAAACTGCAGTGAAATTAGCAGAAATATATGATGGCGATGTTGCTAAAGCTGAATTAGCAGGTGTATTACATGACTACTGTAAATATGATGATTTAAGTTCCATGTATCAAGTTGTAAGACAATATGATTTGGATAATGATTTACTTAGTTATGGTGGTGAGATACTACATGGCCCTGTTTGTGCTGCGTTGATGAAAGCCAAATATGGTATTGAAGATGAAGAGGTATTATCAGCGATTCATTATCATACTACAGGTCGACAACACATGACTAAAACAGAAAAATTAGTATTTATTGCAGATTACATTGAACCTGGAAGAAAAATCCCAGGAGTTGAAGAAATTCGAGATATGGCATACAATCAAGGTAGCTTAGATAAAACAATTTATGAAATTTCTAAGCGAACAGTATTATTCTTAATTGACAAAGATATTACAGTGTATGGTGCAACGATAGCATGTTTAAACTATTATAACTATAGTGATCAAAGAATAAAGGATGATTAAATGAGCTCAGAACAATTGTTAACAATGACTGTCAAAGCGACAGAAAATAAGAAAGCTGAAGATATTGTTTCTCTAGATATGAAGGGAATCAGTGATATGACTGACTATTTTGTTGTGTGTCACGGTAACAATGAACGACAAGTTCAATCCATTGCAAGAGCTGTTAAAGAAATGGCTCAAGAACAAGGTCTTAACTTGAAACGCATAGAAGGTTATGAAAGTGCACGCTGGATTTTAATAGATTTAGTCAATGTCGTTGTTCATATATTCCATAAAGACGAAAGAAGTTATTATAATATTGAGAAACTATATCAAGATGCGCCAATAGAATCATATGGTCAGGCTGTATATTAAATGATGCAATATCAAGACATGAGTAATTTTTATGATTTATTTACTCAAGACCAACCATATGACTTGTGGTTCGATATTGTTCAACAACTATCTGTAAGTTTACCTTCAAATCCCAAAATACTTGATATCGGTTGTGGTACTGGGACTTTAACATCAATGCTAACAAATATTGGTGAAGTTACAGGTATGGATTTAAGCGTGGACATGTTAGCAATTGCAACACAAAAATCTAATCAAGTTCAATGGCTTGAAGGTGATATGACTGATTTTAACTTAAATCTTTCATTTGATTTAATAACAATATTTTGTGATTCATTAAATTATTTACCTGAAACGAATGATGTTACACAAACTTTTGCTAATATTTTCAATCATCTTTCCGATGATGGTATATTTATTTTTGATGTACATACACCATACAAAATGGAAACATTATTTAATAATCAGAATTATATAGAAGAACAAAATGATACTTTTCTAGCATGGCAAGCCTTCCGTGGAGAAGTACCATTAAGTGTTTATCATGAAATGACTTTCTTTAAGCTTAATGATCATAAAAATTATCAACGCTTTGACGAATCACATTATCAAAGAACTTTCGATGAAACACAGTATCGACTAATGTTGAAGCAAGCGGGTTTCAATCATATCAAAACTTTTACTGATTTTAATATGAATGAGCATTCAGATAACGGACTCAGATTGTTTTTTATCGTTCAAAAGTAATTTTTATAGCATAAGTAGTAAATATTAAGAATTTAAATAACAAATTCAAGTAAACTCACGCTTTCTATCGTTTATATCTTTAGAGAGGTGAGTTTTTTGTTTCAATGGAAGCAACAGTTGATAAACATATTTACTAGATGGAAATATTATTTTTTAATTGCGCTAGCTTGCATAATACTATTGATAGGTTATTTTGTATTTCAGATGCATCAGCCTTCTGCAAACATGGATAATGACGGTGCCGCATTGATAGATAACGATCAACAACAAAATTCTAATGTAAAAGAGTCTAAAGATCAGAAAGGAAAAGCATCAGATTCACAAAAGAGAACAGTTTTTGTCGATTTGAAGGGAGCTGTAGAACACCCAGATGTTTATGAAATGCCGTCAACAGCAAGAGTAAATGATTTAATCAAAAAAGCAAAGTTAAAATCAAACGCAGATATTTCACATATAAATCTGTCAGAAAAGCTTGTTGACCAAAAGATGATTTATATACCGACCAAAAATGAGCAATATGTATCAACTAATAACAATCAACAACCAACAAACTCAAATGAAACTATTCAAGGGCAAAGTCAAATCAATTTAAATACTGCTAATGAAGCATCACTTACAAAAGTTCCTGGTATCGGTCCTTCAAAAGCAAAAGAAATTTTAAATTACAAAGAACAGCACGGCCAATTTACCAGTGTTGATGAATTAAAAAAAATAAAAGGTATTGGTGAAAAAACATTTGAAAAATTAAAGCAATACTTTACTGTTTAAATTTTTCTATAATAATTAGGGCACACACTAGCAAACGTGGAGTGATAACGCTTGACTACAGCCCCTGTTATGTATGACAATTTGTTTCCTTAATTACGAGGTTTAGACTGTTAGAAAGCGTTTTTCAATCGAGTGCGCGACGAGCGTAACGTAGCGAGTTTACTTTGCGTAAATGAGCAAGGTACACACTAGCAAGCGTGGAGTGATAACGCTTGACTACAGTCTAAAAAAGATTGAAAAATAATAAACAACATATATACTAAAACCATAGAACTTAGCAAAGTACATCACGGAGGTAAAAAATGGAAAGGATAAAATGGGAAGAATACTTTATGGCTCAAAGCCATTTGTTAGCATTACGTTCAACTTGTCAACGTTTATCTGTAGGAGCAACGATTGTGAAGGATAATCGTATTATTGCTGGTGGATATAACGGCTCAGTAGCTGGAGAGGTTCACTGTATTGATGAAGGCTGTTTAATTGAAGATGGTCATTGTATACGTACAATTCATGCAGAAATGAACGCGTTATTACAGTGTGCGAAACAAGGGGTATCAACTGAAGGGGCAACGATTTATGTTACTCATTTTCCTTGCTTAAATTGTACAAAGTCAATTATTCAAGCAGGTATTACAACAATTTATTATGCTCAAGATTATCATAACCATGAATATGCAATACGTTTATTGGATCAATCTGGTATTACATACAAAAAGATTCCATTTTCTGCTGAATATGTAGCAAAATATTTAACACAGTCGTGATTTAAGTGTTTTATATTGCATTAGCATTTCTTGCCGGAGCACTTTGGTATTCTAATTTTTATATTTCACTATTAATTTTTGTATGCTTACTTTATTTTGTTGCTATTAAAAGGTTAACACTTATTTGTTTTGTGCTTTCAATTTTCATTTCAATATTAAGCTACAATATCTATAGCAACCTTAACAATTCAATCAAAGAGCAGGAGATTTTTAATAAACATCATGAGCAAATCTCAGCATTTGCTCATGTCACATCAGCCATTGTCCAAAATAACGATTTTATTAAAGGACATCTTATAGTCTATAATCGAGAATATAATTATATTTACTATATTAAAAAACAAGATAAAGGTAAGTATATTCACAAGTTAAAACATTACACTTGCAAAATAAACGGCAATCTTACTCATTCAGAATCTCAAAATGCCCTTCTTGTAGTAAAAAGCATAGATTTTAAAAGCTGTAAAATAAATTCAAATCCTAATTTGATTCAACGTCACATTGATTTTATTAATAATCAGATTGTTCATTCAGGTACAAAATATCCATACCGCATTATCGCCTTAATAACTGGAGATACTTCTCAATTAAACAGTACTATAAAAGACGCTGTTAAGGACATAGGTATATATCATCTTTTAGCTGTGAGTGGCTCCCATGTTGCTGTAATCACATTGATTATTTACCAATCGCTAGTAAGATGGAATACACCACTTATTACTATTAAATTACTTTGTGTCTGCATTTTAGTTATTTTTGCTGTTGAAACTCAGTTTGCACCAAGTGCACTAAGATCAATTATTGCTATGATAATTATACTATTTAAGCCAAAAAGGACCTCACTATCAGGCCTAAATATATTAGCTTTCGTCTTTTTATTACTCCTTATCGTACAACCTGATTTTTTATATGATATCGGATTCCAATTTTCTTTCTTAATTTCGCTTTTTCTTATATTAGCACAGCCATCAATTCATCATCTGTCAAGATTAAAGGCCTTTTTTGTAATCACATATATTGCACAGTTAGGCGCATTACTTATACAAATTTACCATTTTAACCAAGTTCAATGGATTGGCATTTTGACAAACTTAATTTTCGTACCTCTATATTCCTTTATTTATTTTCCTTTAACTCTATTTTTCTTTTTAATCTCTCACATTTTCATAAATATTAAATTATTAAATTTCATCATCGATTATTTATTTGCTTTACATGACCAATTAGTATATTTCTTTTTAAAACTAAATAATTACCAATGGAACATTCCACAATTAAGTAATATGACTATAATGTTTTTAAGTATCTTAGTGATTTTAAGTTTCATCATTTTCATTCACAAAAAGTATATTCAGTCTTTAGCACTTATAATTTTAAGTTTAATCATTGTAAGCTATACTGCACATAGTCACGTACCTACATTAACTAGCTTTGACGTTGGCCAAGGTGATAGCTTGCTGTATCAAACATCAAGAAATCATAATATACTTATCGATACAGGGGGAAAAACAGCACAAAATCATTCTACAATTACACATAATATTGCCAAATATCATATTATCCCATCATTAAAAAAACGTGGCGTATCTAAATTAGATGAAGTCATTATTACACATCCACACGTTGATCATATGGGTGAATTAACTTATCTTATGCAGCATATTAGAATCAAACAACTAGTAATAAATAGTAAAAGCTTTCCTATTTCTCAATTAAATGTGATAAAAAAATGGTGTTCAAAATACAATATAATACTGATTAATGCTGATCATATCAACACTATGCACTTTGATGATTCAACAATTCAATTTTTGAGAAGTTATATTTATGACAGTCAAGATAAAAACGAACAGTCTATTGTTTTATTAATCAAATACCATTACAAAACGATATTGCTAATGGGCGACGCTAGTCAACGTAATGAAAAAATACTTATGAAAAAGTACCATTTACCTCACATAGATATTTTGAAAGTAGGGCATCATGGCAGCAAAACGAGTAGCTCTATGATATTTTTAAAACAAATTCAACCTAAAATAAGTATTATTTCTAGCGGTAAACATAACAAATATCATCATCCATCTATAGAAACTATTCATAAATTATTATCTATACACAGTAAATTATTTAATACTCAAGATAAAGGCGAAATCAGTGTGTCACTTGATTCCAAATTAACGATAAAATTAAATCATGGTAATCACTAGAGCTAAAAGATATATCAATGCTATAATTATAAGATACCTTACATAAATGAATAAGGAGATATAAGCATGCCTCAAAACTTAATTGCCGTCTATGGTGATGTTCCAGAATTAGTGGAAAAACAAAGCTTAGAAATCATTCAAACATATCTACAACAAGAAAGAGATGATTTTAATTTTGTGAAATTTAATTTATACGAACATGATATATCGACTATTATTGAAGAAACACTGACATTACCTTTCTTTTCAGAAAAAAAGGCTATCTTAGTTAAAAATGCTTATGTATTTACAGGAGAAAAAGTTCCAAAAGATTTATCAACAAACACTGATAAATTATTAGAATTTATTGATAAATATGATGGTGACAATCTTATTATTTTTGAAGTATACCAAAACAAATTAGATGAACGAAAAAAGTTAACAAAAGCGCTTAAAAAGCATGGACAAATTAAAAAAATTGAACAAATGTCAGAAGAAGATATAAAAAATTGGATTCAGCAACAATTACACGAAAATTATAAAGACATTAAACAAGATGCTTTAAATCTATTTATTGAATTGACAGGAATTAATTTTAACATTGTGCAACAAGAGTTGGAAAAGCTAATGTTGTTCATAGGGGATAGACCAACAATCAATAAACAGGATGTCAGCATAATTATCAATCGTAGTTTAGAACAGAATGTCTTTTTGCTCACTGAATACATTCAAAAGAATCAAAAACAAAAAGCAATAAATTTAGTTAAAGATTTAATTATTATGAAAGAAGAACCAATTAAATTACTCGCATTAATTACTAGTAACTACCGTCTTTATTATCAATGTAAAATATTAAGCCAAAAAGGATATAGCGCACAGCAAATTGCCAAAACGGTGAATGCACATCCATATCGCGTTAAATTAGCATTAGGACAAATACGACACTATCAATTGAATGATATTTTGGATATTATTAATGCTTGTGCTGAAACTGACTATAAGCTTAAATCTTCATATATGGATAAACAACTTATACTAGAGTTATTTATTCTTTCTATTTAAAAATAAAAAACAGTCTGGAAATGATATCCAGACTGTTAATTTAATATTTACTTTGCACTCATGAGTTGAGATTTAATTCGATCAGCTTTGTTTGAGTGGATTAAATTACTTTGAGCAGATTTATCAACTAATTTAATTGCAAAATTAACTAATTCTGCTTTGTTGTCAGCATTTGAAGCAATAGCTGCTTTAGCATTTTTTACTGCTGTACGCATCGCATTTTTTTGAGAAATATTACGTTCTTCAGCTGTTTGAGTTGTTTTCACACGTTTAACTGCAGATTTGATGTTTGGCATTACTGTCACCTCCTAAAAGTGAAGTTATCTTATCAAATTATATTTGATTGCAACAAGAAATATTTTATCAAAACTACTATGTTTGTGCAATCATTAATTGACCCTTGCGGAATTAAAACAGATATTTTACTTATTTATATTGGAATGCGTAATAGAACACTTTATAATTATACTATAAATAAAAATGATAAAAATTACTTGAGCTCATATATTTATCGATCAATTGCATGACCTTTAAAATTGAAGCATTTCAATTTCTGAAAAGACATATTTGCAAATGAATGTTAAAAACGTTATTATGTCAAAGATGTATACATATAAGGGTTAAATTTATGAAAGTGAGAAGGATTAATATAATGGATAAGCAAAATCGCTATGATAGAAGGGAAAACATCCGAAATTTCTCTATTATCGCACATATAGATCACGGCAAATCTACGTTAGCAGACAGAATATTAGAAAATACTAAATCTGTTGAATCTCGTGATATGCAAGACCAATTATTAGATTCTATGGATTTAGAAAGAGAACGTGGTATCACAATTAAATTAAATGCTGTACGGTTAAAATATGATGCTAAAGATGGACAGACTTATACTTTCCATCTTATTGATACACCAGGACATGTCGATTTCACATATGAAGTTTCTCGTTCACTTGCAGCATGCGAAGGTGCAATTTTAGTTGTAGACGCAGCTCAAGGAATTGAAGCACAAACTTTGGCCAATGTCTATCTTGCTTTAGACAATGATTTAGAATTATTGCCAGTAGTAAATAAAATTGATTTACCTGCCGCGGAACCTGAACGTGTGAAACAAGAATTAGAAGATGTTATTGGTTTAGATAAGGACGATGTTGTTTTAGCAAGTGCAAAATCAAACATTGGAATCGAAGATATATTAGAAAAAATTGTAGACGTCATACCACCACCAGATGGCGATCCAGAAGCACCATTAAAAGCACTTATTTTTGATTCTGAATATGATCCATACCGCGGAGTTATTTCGTCTATTCGTGTGATTGACGGTGTTGTAAAAGCTGGAGACCGTATTAAAATGATGGCAACTGGCAAGGAATTTGAAGTTACCGAAGTTGGAATTAACACACCTAAACAATTACCGATTGAAGAATTAACAGTTGGCGATGTCGGTTATATCATTGCGTCGATTAAAAACGTAGATGATTCTCGTGTGGGTGATACCATTACGCTTGCAAATAATCCAGCCGAACAACCATTAAAAGGGTATAAAAAAATGAATCCTATGGTTTATTGTGGATTGTTCCCAATAGATAATAGAGATTACAACGATTTACGTGAAGCTTTAGAAAAATTGCAGTTAAATGATGCGTCATTAGAGTTTGAACCAGAATCATCTCAAGCATTAGGATTTGGATATCGTACTGGCTTTTTAGGTATGTTGCATATGGAAATCATTCAAGAACGTATAGAACGCGAATTTGGCATAGAATTAATTGCCACTGCACCTTCAGTAATCTATCAATGTTTGATGAAAGATGGTTCTAAAGTGACTGTAGATAACCCAGCACAAATGCCTGAACGTGATCGTATTGAAAGTATATACGAACCCTATGTAAGAGCCACGATGATGGTACCAAATGACTATGTAGGTGCTGTAATGGAGCTGTGTCAACGGAAACGTGGACAATTTATTAATATGGATTATTTAGACGATATTCGCGTTAATATCGTGTATGAAATACCATTATCAGAAGTAGTATTCGATTTCTTTGACCAATTAAAGTCTAATACAAAAGGCTACGCTTCTTTCGATTATGAATTCATTGAAAACAAAGAAAGCAACCTTGTTAAAATGGATATTTTACTCAACGGTGATAAGGTTGATGCATTAAGCTTTATTGTCCATCGAGACTTTGCTTACGAGCGAGGTAAAGCTCTAGTTGAAAAGTTGAAAACATTAATCCCTAGACAGCAATTTGAAGTCCCTGTACAAGCTGCAATCGGTCAAAAAATTATTGCGCGTACGAACATTAAATCTATGGGTAAAAATGTGTTATCCAAATGTTATGGCGGGGACATTAGCCGTAAGCGTAAATTATTAGAAAAACAAAAAGCAGGTAAAGCTAAAATGAAAGCAGTGGGTAATGTTGAAATACCACAAGATGCTTTCCTAGCCGTCTTAAAAATGGATGATGAATAATGAAAATAGAGGTCAAGATACAAGAACACATACGTTTAAAGTTAAATAACGTTTCCACATTCGACGCTAACGTGGTCTTCAATTGAACTGAAGTAATAACGTTATTAGCTTTAGCAATAGATGTTTTTTGTCTTAGCCTCTATTTCGTTTGATTACTATGATAAAGTAGAGAAGGTGGCAAAATGACAATAAATAGTGCTTATATCCATATCCCATTTTGCGTAAGAATTTGCACCTACTGTGATTTTAATAAATATTTTATAGCAAAACAGCCAGTTGATGACTATTTAGATGCTTTAATAAAGGAAATGCATACAAGACTTAATCCAAATATTGAAACAATGTATGTTGGTGGCGGAACTCCAACTGCCTTAAATATTAAACAGTTAGAAAAGTTATTAAAAGCGATTAATAAGTTATTTACAATTTCAGGTGAATATACGTTCGAAGCTAATCCCGATGAATTAACCTTTCAAAAAGTTAAATTACTAAAAGATTACGGTGTAAATCGCATTTCAATGGGCGTACAAACATTTAAACCTGAACTATTAACAATTTTAGGACGTACACATAATACACAAGACATCTATCAAGCTGTTGACTATGCAAACAAGGTGGACATTTCTTCCATAAGTTTAGACTTAATGTATCATCTGCCACAACAAACTTTAGACGACTTTAAAGATAGTATAGAACGAGCGCTTAGTATGGATATAAATCATATCTCGAGTTATGGTTTGATTTTAGAACCAAAAACTCAATTTTATAACTTATATCGTAAGGGAAAACTAAAATTACCAAATGAAGATTTAGGCGCTGATATGTATCAGTATTTAATGCATCGTTTAAATCACTCAAAGTTTCAGCAATATGAAATATCGAACTTTGCTGAAAAAGGTCATGCTTCTACGCACAATATGACCTATTGGAAAAACGAGGAATACTATGGTTTTGGCGCCGGTGCAAGTGGCTATGTAAATGGCAAAAGATATACCAATGTTAATCCAGTAAATCACTATATCAAAGCAGTACAAGCTGATAAACCTCCAATATTATCTTCCACAATACCTACAATCAAAGAACAAATGGAAGAAGAAATGTTTTTAGGTTTAAGAATGAATAGGGGCGTTAATATTATCCGTTTCAAACAAAAATTTGACCAATCCATTTATCAAGTATTTGGTCAAACAATTCATGATTTAAGTCAAAAGGAATTAATTAAACAAAATAGTAACTATCTCGCATTAACTGAACGCGGAAAAGTCATTGGTAATGAGGTATTTGAAGCATTTTTATTAAGCTAAAAATTTTTTTACAAATCCAAGCCTTTAACATTGACTTACTTTGACCAATTTGATAAATTATAATTAGCACTTGGAAGAAAAGAGTGCTAATGAGGTGGAAACATGATTACTGATAGACAATTAAGCATTTTAAATGCGATTGTTGAAGATTATGTTGATTTTGGACAACCAATTGGTTCTAAAACCTTAATTGAAAATCATCATCTTGATGTTAGTCCAGCAACCATTAGAAATGAAATGAAATTTTTAGAGGATTTAAACTTCATTGAGAAGACACATACCTCATCTGGACGTATTCCATCTGAAGAAGGTTTTAGATTTTATGTTAATCAATTATTAGAAGATACATCTCATCAAACGTTTAAAAAAGAACAACGTTTTCATCAATTGTTGATTGAAAATCACTACGATATTTCATCGGCATTGAGTTATTTTGCAAATGAGTTGTCAACTGAATCTCAATACGCAACTTTGGTTATTCGTCCAAATCACAAACTGGATGTACTAAATAAAGTTCATTTGATTCAAGCTAACCCATTACTTGTTATTCTTATTATGATTTTTTCATCAGGTCATGTAGAAAATGTTCATATTGCAACTAAAGATAAATTATCTAGTGCTCGATTGGTTCAAATTTCAAGTTTTATTAGTGATTATTTTAATCGCCAGCGCACTTTTAATTTAATGGCCGAGTTAAACCGATTTTCGCAGTCAGATAGCGAAAAGAACTTTATTATTAAAGTCATAACAATGATGAGGCAACATATTCATAAACAAAGTAATAGCATTTACATGGGTGGAAAGGTTAAACTAATCAATACGTTAAATGAAACGAATGTTTCATCAATTCAACCTATTCTACAATATATTGAATCAAATCGAATTATGGAACTTTTAGATGATTTTGCAAACTCTCAAGTAGATGTCAAAATTGGCAAGGAGATTGACGCAAATCTGAGCGATATTTCAATTATTGCAAGTGACTATCACTTCGATGATTCGCTCAAAGGTCAGATTGCTGTTATTGGACCAACAGCAATGCATTATCAAAATGTAATTCAATTACTCAGTAGAATTTGGTAGTAATTTGGATTATTTCGGAGGGCAGAAAATGGCAGAAGAAAAAGAATCAGTGAAACAAAATAATGCTGAAGAAGTAGAACAAACAGATCACACTGTTAATGCTACGGAAACTGACGATGAAGCAAGTCAAGCTGATCAAAGTTCAGAACAGAATCAACAAGAAGAAGCAAACAATGAATCTGAAAAAATTGATCCACAAGAAGAAAAAATTAACGAGCTAGAACAATTAGCTAATGATAATGAAGAAAAATATTTGAGATTATATGCAGAGTTTGAAAATTATAAACGTCGTATTCAAAAAGAAAATGAAACAAATCGTGCATACAAAGCTCAAAGCGTGTTAACCGATATTTTACCTACGATTGACAACATTGAACGTGCATTACAAATTGAAGGTAATGATGAATCATTTAAATCGCTGCAAAAAGGTGTTCAAATGGTTCATGAAAGCTTATTAAGAGCTTTAAAAGACAATGGTCTTGAAGTGATTGAAACTGAAGGTCAAACATTTGATCCTAATGTGCACCAAGCTGTAGTTCAAGATGATAATCCAGATTATGAATCTGGTGAAATTACTCAAGAACTGCAAAAGGGGTACAAATTGAAAGACCGCGTATTAAGACCATCAATGGTTAAAGTAAATCAATAAAACGTTGACGAAAATAACCAAATATATTACAAAACGAACATTGGAGGAATTTTATTATGAGTAAAGTAATTGGAATCGACTTAGGTACAACAAATTCATGTGTCGCTATTTTAGAAGGTGACGAGCCTAAAGTAATTCAAAATCCTGAAGGTGCCCGCACAACACCATCTGTTGTTGCATTTAAAAACGGTGAAACACAAGTTGGTGAAGTTGCAAAACGTCAAGCAATCACTAACCCAAACACTGTTCAATCAATTAAACGTCACATGGGTTCAGATTATAAAGTAGATATTGAAGGAAAATCATACACACCTCAAGAAATTTCAGCTATGATTTTACAAAACTTAAAAAATACGGCTGAAAGTTATTTAGGAGAAAAAGTTGATAAAGCAGTAATTACTGTTCCAGCATACTTCAATGATAGTGAACGTCAAGCTACTAAAGATGCTGGTAAAATCGCTGGCTTAGAAGTAGAACGTATCATCAATGAACCTACAGCTGCAGCATTAGCTTATGGCTTAGATAAAACTGAAAAAGATCAAAAAGTATTAGTATTCGACTTAGGTGGCGGTACATTTGACGTTTCTATTCTTGAATTAGGTGACGGTGTATTCGAAGTACTTTCAACTGCTGGTGACAATAAACTTGGTGGTGACGACTTTGACCAAGTCATTATCGATTATTTAGTATCTGAATTTAAAAAAGAAAACGGTGTCGATTTGTCTCAAGATAAAATGGCATTACAACGTCTTAAAGATGCAGCTGAAAAAGCTAAAAAAGATTTATCAGGTGTATCACAAACCCAAATTTCATTACCATTCATCTCTGCTGGAGCAAATGGTCCATTACACTTAGAAATTAGCTTAACTCGTTCTAAATTTGAAGAATTAGCTGATTCATTAATTAAACGTACTATGGAACCAACACGTCAAGCGTTAAAAGATGCTGGCTTATCAACATCAGAAATTGATGAAGTTATCTTAGTAGGTGGCTCAACACGTATTCCAGCTGTACAAGAAGCAGTTAAAAAAGAAATCGGTAAAGAACCACATAAAGGTGTAAATCCTGACGAAGTCGTAGCGATGGGTGCTGCTATTCAAGGTGGTGTTATCACTGGTGATGTTAAAGACGTTGTATTATTAGATGTAACGCCATTATCATTAGGTATCGAAATCATGGGCGGTCGTATGAATACGTTAATTGAACGTAATACTACAATCCCAACATCTAAATCACAAGTTTATTCAACTGCTGCTGATAACCAACCATCAGTTGATATTCATGTGTTACAAGGTGAACGTCCTATGGCTTCTGACAACAAAACACTTGGCAGATTCCAATTAACTGATATTCCACCAGCTCCACGTGGCATACCTCAAATCGAAGTTACATTTGATATCGATAAAAATGGTATTGTTAACGTAACTGCTAAAGACTTAGGTACTAATAAAGAACAAAATATTACAATCCAATCTAGCTCTTCTTTATCTGATGAAGAAATTGATCGTATGGTAAAAGATGCTGAAGAAAATGCTGAAGCAGATAAAAAACGTCGTGAAGAAGTTGACTTAAGAAATGAAGCTGATAGTTTAGTATTCCAAGTTGAAAAAACAATTAAAGACTTAGGCGACAATATTAGCGAAGATGATAAGAAAAATGCAGAAGAGAAAAAAGATGCTCTTAAATCTGCATTAGAAGGTCAAGACATTGATGACATTAAAGCTAAAAAAGAAGAACTTGAAAAAGTAGTTCAAGAATTATCTGCTAAAGTTTATCAACAAGCACAACAACAAGCGCAACAAGCTCAAGGTGCTGAAGGTAACCAACAAAACGATAGCACTGTTGAAGATGCTGAATTTAAAGAAGTTAAAGATGACGAAGATAAAAAATAATAGCTAATCGTTTATAAATAAGTCATATACCATTTTAAATAGTAAGACTATATATAAACTGACAGCCAAAAAGTCAAAGTCAATTGAGCATTGGCTTTGACTTTTTATTTAACATGTTAGTTTAAATGACATTCGCCTCTCAAACAGCATTAAACAGTAGTAAGTGCTTAAAAATTTATCAATTAAAAGGAGCGAGATGAATTGGCCAATAAAAGAGATTACTATGAAGTATTAGGTGTCAGCAAAGATGCCTCAAAAGATGAAATAAAAAAAGCATACCGAAAATTATCAAAAAAATATCATCCTGATATCAACAAAGAAGAAGGTGCAGATGAAAAATTCAAAGAAATTTCTGAGGCCTATGAAATTTTAAGTGATGATAATAAACGAGCTAATTATGATCAATTTGGCCATAGTGGTCCTCAAGGAGGTTTCGGCAACCAAGGATTTGGTGGTCAAGATTTCAGTGGCTTCGGCGGTGGTTTCGAGGATATCTTCAGTTCTTTCTTTGGAGGATCTAGACAACGAGATCCTAACGCCCCACGTAAAGGCGATGATTTACAATATACAATGACTATTGATTTTGAAGAAGCAGTATTTGGTGCAACAAAAGAGATATCTATTAGAAAAGATGTAAAATGTCATACATGTAATGGTGAAGGTGCTAAACCAGGAACCAGCAAAAAAACATGTAGTTACTGTAAGGGATCAGGCCGTACTTCTGTTGAACAAAATACTATACTTGGTCGTGTAAGAACTGAACAAACTTGCCCTAAATGTCAAGGTACTGGTCAAGAATTTGAAGAACCATGTCCAACATGTCATGGTAAAGGTACTGAAAACAAAGTAGTTAAACTAGAAGTTAACGTGCCTGAAGGCGTTGACAACGAACAACAAATTCGCTTAGGTGGTGAAGGTTCTCCAGGTGAGAACGGTGGCCCTAACGGTGATTTATATGTTGTTTTCCGTGTTCGTCCTTCTAAGAAATTTGAACGTGATGGCGACGACATTTATTACAACTTGAACATTAGTTTCCCACAAGCTGCCCTTGGAGATGAAATAAAAGTACCAACGTTAAAAGGCAATGTCATGTTAACTATTCCTTCAGGTACACAAACGGGTAAACAATTTAGACTTAAAGATAAAGGTATTAAAAATGTTCATGGCTACGGTTATGGCGACTTATTCGTTAATATTAAAGTTGTAACACCAACAAAATTAAATGAAAAACAAAAAGAATTAATGCGAGAATTTGCTGAAGTTAGTGGAGAAGAAATTAAAGAACAACATTCTAATTTTAAAGATAAAGCACGTAAATTTTTCAGAGGTGAATAAGCAATGAATTGGGTAGAGCTCTCAATCGTAGTTAACCATGAAGTAGAACCTTTAGTCACTAACATTTTAGAAAATTTCGGTTCAAATGGTGTTGTTATTGAAGATTCTCATGACTTGATACAACCACCTGCAGATAAATACGGTGAAATTTATGAATTAAAATCTGAAGATTATCCTGAATTTGGCGTCCGTTTGAAGGCCTATTTTAACGAAATTAAATTTACAAAGTCTTTAGCAACACAAATAAAAAAAGAAATTTTAAATTTAACCGAATTAGATACCACAGTTTTTACTTATAATACGCAACCTGTGGCTGAAGAAGATTGGGAGAATGAATGGAAAAACTATTTCCATCCTTTTAGAGCTTCGAAACGATTTACAATTGTACCCAGTTGGGAAACCTATACCAAAGATAGTAACGAGGAACTCTGTATTGAATTAGATCCTGGTATGGCTTTTGGTACGGGTGATCACCCAACGACAAGTATGTGCTTACACGCTATAGAGAAATACGTTTCCTCTGACAAAAATGTCATTGATGTCGGAACTGGATCTGGAATCTTGAGTATTGCATGCCATTTATTAGGTGTACGGCACATCAAAGCGATAGATATTGATGATATGGCAATTAAAGTAGCAATAGAGAACTTTAAAAAGAATCACTGTGATGCTGTTATTGAAGCTAACACTGGTAATTTACTCAAAGATGAAACTAAAAAATACGATGTAGTCATTGCAAATATTTTAGCTCATATTATTGATGAAATGATAGAAGATGCTTATAATACATTAAATGAAGATGGTTATTTTATAACGTCTGGTATTATCACTGAAAAACATTTAGAAATAGAAGCACACATGAAACAGGTTGGCTTTGATATCATTTCAATTGAACAAAATAATGGATGGGTATGCCTTGTTGGTCAGAAAGCGAGTGAATAAGTTGCAACGATACTTTATTAACGAAAACGCTGATGACGGTCAGCGTTTTTTTATTCGAGATAAAAATGACCGTCATCATATTATTAATGTTATGCGCAATTGTGTTGGAGATCATATCATTATTACATTCCAAAATCAAAGCGTATTCGAGTGTGAAATTACAGATATTAATGATGAATATATTCAAATAATGCCGAAAGTCAAATTAGACATACATACTGAATTACCTCTGTATGTAACAATTTGTAGTGGGCTCATTAAGGCAGATAAGTATGAGTGGATGCTTCAAAAAGCTACAGAGCTAGGTGCCAATGAGTTTTGGGCAGTAGATATGGCGCGCTCGGTTGTGAAACTAAATCAAACAAAAGCTATGAAGAAAATTGATAGATGGCAAAAAATTGTCAAAGAAGCTGCCGAGCAAAGTTATCGACTTACTATACCTTCAGTAAAGTACATGTCGAATTTGAAAGCCGTTTATGATAAAATAAGTCATTATGACTATATTCTGATTGCATATGAAGAACAAGCAAAGCAAAATGAAAGAAGCCATTTCAGACAATTATTACAATGTTTTAAGCCAAACGATCACGTTTTAATGATATTTGGTCCCGAAGGTGGGTTAACAGAGTCAGAAATCGAGATGTTTAAGGATAATAGTCACACAGTAGGTTTAGGACCTAGAATTTTAAGGGCAGAAACAGCACCATTGTATGCACTAAGTGCAATGAGCTATGAAAATGAATTATTGGGGTGAATGACATGTCAACGGTAGCTTTTCATACATTAGGTTGTAAAGTAAACCATTATGAAACAGAAGCAATTTGGCAATTATTTAAAGAAGCAAATTATGAAAGAGTAGATTTTGAAACCAATGCAGATGTGTATGTTATTAACACATGTACGGTTACAAATACTGGAGATAAAAAAAGTCGACAAGTCATACGTCGTGCTATTAGAAAAAATCCTGATGCAGTTATATGCGTCACTGGTTGTTATGCACAAACATCATCAGCAGAAATTATGGAAATTCCAGGCGTTGATGTTGTAGTTGGTACGCAAGACCGTCATAAATTACTATCATATATAGATGAGTTTCAAAAAGAGCGCCAACGTATTAATGGTGTAGGAAACATTATGAAAAATCGCACCTATGAGGAATTAGATGTACCGTATTTTACAGATCGTACACGTGCTTCATTAAAAATACAAGAAGGCTGTAATAATTTCTGTACATTTTGCATCATACCATGGGCTCGAGGTTTAATGCGTTCTAGAGATCCGAAAAAGGTTGTTGAACAAGCCACAACGCTTGTCAATGCAGGTTATAAAGAGATTGTGCTCACTGGTATTCACACTGGTGGTTACGGTCAAGACTTGAAAAACTATAATCTAGCACAACTGTTACGCGATTTAGAAACGATTGATGGTCTAGAAAGAATTCGTATTTCTTCAATTGAAGCCAGTCAACTAACAGATGAAGTGATTGATGTCATTGAAAAATCTAATAAAGTTGTCCGTCATTTGCATATTCCGTTACAATCAGGTTCAGATAGCGTGCTTAAACGTATGCGACGTAAATACACGATGGAACATTTTTCAGAACGTCTATCAAAACTTCATAAAGCGTTGCCAGATTTGGCAGTGACAAGTGATGTTATAGTAGGTTTTCCTGGAGAAACTGATGAAGAGTTTCAAGAAACCTTTGATTTTATAGCAAAACATAAGTTTTCTGAATTACATGTATTTCCATATTCTTCACGAATCGGTACACCTGCTGCTCGTATGGATAATCAGATTGATGAAGATGTTAAAAATGAACGTGTTCACAAATTAATTGCTTTAAGTGATCAATTAGCTAAAGAATATGCTTCTAAGTTTGAAGATGACGTATTGGAAGTTATTCCTGAAGAAAAAGGTAGTTTCCATGGTTCACTGGTTGGTTATGCAGATAACTACATGAAAGTACAATTTGATGGTGATGAATCATTGATAGGTCAAATTGTCAAAGTAAAGATTGTACATGCTGATTATCCGCTAAATAAAGGTGAAGCATTAAGAGTAGTTGAACATGCTTCTAATTTATCTGAGCAAGAAGTACTAGTGTAAACTTTCCGCGCTTTACTAATTGACCGCACAATGGAGATATATTATACTAAATAAAGCATAGTCTATTGTACTATGCACATAATTATTAAAGTTCCGTTGATATTTGGAGGGAGGGAAAT
This sequence comes from Staphylococcus sp. HMSC059F04, assembly GCF_001812565.1. Lineage (NCBI taxonomy): Bacteria > Bacillati > Bacillota > Bacilli > Caryophanales > Staphylococcaceae > Staphylococcus > Staphylococcus sp. HMSC059F04. The sequence continues at coordinate 147,877 of NZ_KV809462.1, forward strand.
ACAGATGTCTAAAACAGTAGTACGTAAAAACGAATCACTTGAAGATGCGTTACGTAGATTTAAACGTTCAGTATCAAAAAGCGGTACAATTCAAGAAGTACGTAAACGTGAATTTTACGAAAAACCTAGTGTTAAACGTAAAAAGAAATCTGAAGCTGCGCGTAAACGTAAATTCAAATAATTAATAGCTCTGTTGACTCCCTCAACACGAATGTTAATTATATATAAGGTTAGGACTATAAATAGGTTCCAACCAACGAAAAATGGCAATTTCTATTGAAATAACGTAGAAATTGCCATTTTGTTATACTTTTGTTTTTTAGTTTGCAAAGTTATTATCTTTTCATATATTTTAATGATGTATTGCAAAAGTATATTTGAATATGAATTATCGTTTCATGGAACTGTAGAGAAAGTAGTACCAAGCAGGGGTTAAGTGATAACAACATATTATACAAGTGATATTACAATATAAAAAATATAATTAAAAATTCTAAATGCATTTCAAAAATCATTAAACTTTATTATTTAGGTTGTTGATTTTATCAGACTCATTATATCGTTAAAAATAAATACCAGCTATTATTCATTTATTTAATATATTGTTGTTGGAAATCTTATAGATTCTCTTTTATATCCCTATAATCTTAGTCATGATTCATGTATAATCAAAATGGGAGCGAGGTGAATTTATGACAGTTATAAATGGAATACATACCTTTTTCTTGCTGAACTTTTCTTCTGATGTCTCTTGGATATTTGATGTAGCTCAAATTCTTACACATCCATTGATGACACTTATTCTGACAGTCGCTATATTTTTAGGATTTTTATATCAATTATACTCTCCTAAAATTAATTTAATAGGTGTAGTTGCAGCATTATGTTTATTACTATTATTTTTAGGATTTCTCATCAATGGCGACGTCAATTTGATATCGGTAATTTTATTTGGCATAGGGGTAATTTTTGTTATTATAGAGCTCTTTATTGTAGGTGCAGTAATAGGCTTTTTTGGCATAGTTCTAATCTCATTAAGCTTAATAATGCTTGGTGATAACTTGTTTATTATGTTATTCAATGTCATTATTGCAGTTATTCTTAGTATTGTTGAATGGGTCATTTTAGTAAAACTTTTAAATCGAAAAATACCTTTTTTTGAAAAAGTTGTACTTAAAGATTCGACAAATGCTGAAGCTGGTTATAGATCTCACGATGACCGTTCTCACTTAGTTGGCAAAATAGCTCGTACTTCTACAGACTTACGTCCAGCAGGCATTATTTTAATAAATGATGAAAGAATAGATGCTGTGTCAGATGGTTCATTTATTTTAAGAAATAAAGATGTCAAAATATTAGAAGTAGAAGGCACTCGAGTTGTAGTAAGAGAGATAGATTAATTTATAGGAGTGATTTAATGTTTAGTATTGGATTTATTGTAATTGCTATTATAATTCTTGTAGCAATTCTTATTTTATTTTCATTTGTTCCAGTTGGACTGTGGATTTCAGCAATTGCAGCAGGCGTTAAGGTTGGAATCGAAACACTCATTGGTATGCGTTTACGTCGCGTTTCGCCTAGAAAAGTAATTGCGCCATTAATAAAAGCACATAAAGCTGGTTTAAACTTAACAACTAATCAGTTAGAATCTCACTACTTAGCTGGTGGTAACGTTGATAGAGTTGTTGATGCAAACATCGCTGCGCAACGTGCAGATATAAATCTACCGTTTGAACGCGGTGCTGCGATTGACTTAGCCGGTCGTGATGTATTACAAGCTGTTCAAATGTCTGTTAATCCTAAAGTTATAGAAACACCTTTTATTACTGGTGTGGCTATGAATGGTATCGAAGTTAGAGCTAAAGCACGTATTACGGTTCGAGCTAATATTTCTCGATTAGTCGGTGGTGCTGGTGAAGAAACAATTATTGCTCGTGTAGGTGAAGGTATTGTTTCAACTATCGGTTCAAGTGAACATCATACACAAGTTCTTGAAAATCCAGATAATATTTCTAAAACTGTATTAAGTAAAGGTTTAGATTCAGGTACAGCCTTTGAAATTTTATCCATTGACATTGCTGACGTAGATATCGGTAAAAATATTGGTGCTGATTTACAAACTGAGCAGGCACTAGCAGATAAAAACATTGCTCAAGCTAAAGCCGAAGAACGTCGCGCGATGGCAGTAGCTAAAGAACAAGAAATGAAAGCAAGTGTACAAGAAATGCGTGCAAAAGTTGTTGAGGCAGAATCTGAAGTACCTCTTGCTATGGCAGAAGCACTACGCAACGGTAATTTAGGTGTCAAAGACTATTATAATTTAAAAAATATAGAAGCTGATACAGGAATGAGAAATGCTATCAATAAACATACAGACAAAGAAGACCCAGAATCACCAAAATAATTAAAGGGGTGATGTCATGAACATTGGTATTCTCATATTTGCTATTTCGGTCATCATTTCAATTATCAGTGCGATGGGGGATAAGAGTCATAAACAACGTCAGAATCAAAAACCACCTAAAAAGAAAGCTCAGTCTAAACCAACATCACGTCAACCACAAAAAGGTTCGTTCTTAGATAAAGTTGGAGATAAGCTAAATGAAATGAATGAAGAAATTTCAGGTGAACATACGAAACATAAAAAAGTACAACACGATAAAAATACCTCTCAACCTGTGTATAAAGATCGTAAATTAGAACGAGAGATTAAGGTGGAAACACAAGATAAAGCACGTCCTACAGTTCAAAGATCTTCAAGGCAACTAACACAATCTCAAAATAGCAATAATGATACCTTACAAACACAGCCATCATCAAGAGATGTTGTGAATAAGCAGCCTTCAAATCAAGATTTAGAACATACACTTATGGATGATTTAAAACGTGTTCGTTTAGATATTGATAATGAAAAAGAAAAGCAACTCGCAATGATTGAGCAAAAAGCAAAAGAAATTATTAGCGATAAATATTTATCACCTAGAGCTAAACAATATCGCTTAAAGCAATTGCTAAACACCAAATCAATCGAACAAAATATGACCCATCAAGCGCTACAATTTGATAACAATCCTGTAGTTAATGGTTTAATTTGGCAAGAAATATTGAATAAACCAAAGCAATTATAATATATAACATATTCCACTAATTAAATTGTATGTAGTGGGATATGTTATTTTTTATATTTTGAGCCCATTAGCCAATCTTTTTTAAATTTACAAACACATTAATTTGTATCAATATGGATTGTTTAGTAAACTTTTATTGAAAGTGAATTTTAATAATTTTCACATCCAAGGTTATCTAGTTATCATGATATAATAATGATAAATTGACCTATTTATATCATGCAGTAAAAATTTGATAAATAATGTTACTTGTAAAGGAGCCCGTTTATGCCAGAAATAATTCAAATCGACAACATTAATCAATCTCAAGCTTTAATCGGAAATAATGATGAGCATTTAAAAGCGCTAGAGGATGCATATGATGTTGTCATACATGCCAGAGGTCAAGAAATTGCTGTTAAAGGCGAACGTCTGGAGCATGTTGAAAAGGCAGAACAAATTCTTAAAAATTTATTAAAAGTTATAGAACTCGGCCATGTTATTACACTTAAAGACGTAGAAGCTGCTATTAAAATGGCTGATAATAATACTTTGCAATTTTTATTAGATTTATATGAGGATGAAATTACAAAAGATGCATATGGTAAAACCATTCGTGCAAAAACTATGGGACAACGTATGTATGTCAATGCAATGCAACGAAATGATTTAGTTTTTGGCGTGGGTCCTGCTGGCACTGGAAAAACATTTTTAGCTGTTGTTTATGCAGCTAAACAATTACGAAAAGGGAAAGTCAAACGCATTGTGCTAACACGCCCTGCTGTTGAAGCTGGTGAATCTTTAGGATTTTTACCAGGTGATTTAAAAGAAAAAGTAGATCCTTACTTAAGACCATTATATGATGGCTTAAATACGGTATTAGGTCGTGAACAAACAGCACGTTTTATTGAAAGAGGAATTATCGAAATTGCACCACTTGCTTATATGAGAGGTCGTACATTAGATGATGCCTTTGTGATTTTAGATGAAGCACAAAACACAACACATGCTCAAATGAAAATGTTTTTAACAAGGTTGGGCTTCGATTCAAAAATGGTTGTTACTGGAGATCAAACCCAAATTGATTTACCTAAAGGCGTTAAAAGTGGTTTGAAAGAAGCTATAAGCAAATTGCAAGGGGTAAATGGTATTCATATTATGAATTTGGATCAATCCGATGTTGTTAGACATCCTTTAGTAGGTAAAATTATCGCAAGATATGATGGGGAGGTAAAATAAACATGTTTACCATAGATTTTAGTGACCACACGCAAATGGTTGATGAAGCATGGTTTCAACAAATTGACGATTTACTTAACTTTGCAAAAGAACAAGAAGGTATTACACAAGATGCAGAATTATCCGTGACATTTGTAGATAAAGAAGAAATTCAACAAATTAATAAAATATATCGAGATAAAGATAAAGTAACCGATGTTATATCCTTTGCTTTGGAAGAGGATGAACCTGAAATAACAGGCTTGGAGATACCTCGCGTACTAGGTGATATTATTATATGTACAGATGTAGCACAAGAACAAGCTACGACATATGGTCATTCATTTGAACGAGAGTTAGGCTTTCTTGCTCTTCATGGATTTTTACATTTATTAGGCTATGATCATATGAATGAAGAAGATGAAAAGAAAATGTTTGGTCGGCAAGAAACAATATTAACTGCATATGGACTGACGAGAGATTAAAGAGTTTAAACGTTTTAGATACGCCTTTAATGGTTTTAAAGCACTGCTTGTTAAAGACCATAATTTCTTACTTCATCTTATCATTTCAATACTTGTTATTGTTTTAGGATTTGTCTTTCAACTTAACAGATATGAGTGGCTTTTTATCCTATTATCCATATTTCTTGTCTTAACATTAGAAGCACTGAATACGGCTATAGAATTTGTTGTTGATTTAGTAACTTTGGATTATCATGAGTTTGCAAAGTACGCCAAAGATATCGCGGCTTTTAGTGTCATGCTAGTATCTATCTTTGCTATTATTACTGGACTAATTATTTTTATTCCTCATATATTTTCGTAAAGGAGTTTGTTACAATGAGTTATCAACAACATTATTTTGAAGAAGCTCAAAAAGCTCAAAGTAACGCTTACACGCCTTATAGTCAATTTAAAGTAGGCGCTTATTTGAAAACTAAGGATGGCAGAGGGTTTTATGGTGCCAATGTTGAAAATGCATCTTATCCTGCAACAATTTGTGCAGAACAATCCAGTCTTGCCGCAGCAATCGCTCTTGGATATCAGCCTGGGGATTTTGAATCAATAACTGTGACAGTTAATAGTATAAAACCAACATCGCCATGTGGTATTTGTAGACAAGTTTTAAAAGAATTATGTGATGATGATATGCCCATATATATGACTAATAATACAGGTGAAATGCGTGCTTCCTCAGTTTCAGAATTGTTACCATTTGGATTTTCCGGAAAGGATTTAGAAAATTAATGACAGTACATAAATCAGGTTTTGTTTCAATTATAGGTCGACCAAATGTTGGTAAATCAACATTTGTTAATAGAGTGATTGGCCATAAAATAGCAATAATGTCAGATAAAGCTCAAACAACGCGTAATAAAATTCAAGGCGTAATGACGCGAGATGATGCGCAAATTATTTTTATCGATACACCAGGTATTCATAAGCCAAAGCATAAGCTTGGTGATTATATGATGCGCGTGGCTAAAAATACATTGTCTGAAATTGATGCTATCATGTTTATGGTCAATGTAAACGAAGATATCGGACGTGGTAATGAATATATCATGGACATGCTACGTAATGTGAAGACACCCGTATTTTTAGTATTAAATAAAATTGATTTAGTACATCCAGATTCTTTGATGCCACGTATCGAAGCTTATCAAAAATATATGAACTTCACTGAGATAGTACCTATTTCAGCATTAGAAGGACTTAATGTTGACCATTTTATAGATGTGCTTAAAAGCCATTTACCAGAAGGACCAAAGTATTATCCTGACGATCAAATTTCAGACCATCCCGAACAATTTGTTGTTAGTGAAATCATTCGTGAAAAAATATTACACTTAACTAGCGAAGAAATCCCTCATGCTATTGGCGTGAATGTCGATAGAATGATTAAAGAAAATGAAGATCGTGTTCGCATTGAAGCAACGATATATGTTGAACGTGATTCTCAAAAAGGAATCGTTATTGGTAAAGGTGGAAAAAAATTAAAAGAAGTAGGTAAACGTGCACGTCATGATATTGAAATGTTACTTGGTTCCAAAGTATATTTAGAATTGTGGGTAAAAGTTCAAAAGGATTGGAGAAATAAAGTGAATTTTATACGTCAAATTGGATATATTGAAGACCAAGATTAAACAGAGAGTGGGTGTTATTTATGCTCATGAAACAAAAAGGGATTATTATTAAGTCTGTGGATTATGGTGAATCAGATAAAGTAATTACTATCCTTAATGAACATGGCGCTAAAGTACCCTTAATGGTACGTCGTGCAAAAAAAGCCAAAAGTGGTTTTCAAGCTCATACACAATTATTTGTGTATGGCTTATTTATTTATAACCAATGGCGTGGAATGGGAACCCTTAATTCTATTGATGTTATAAATCAGCATTACGAGTTAAGGCTTGATTTATACACACATAGCTACGCATCACTTAGTGCTGAAATTATAGACAAAGCCATGGACGATCAAGAAATTTCAAAATATTATTATGAATTATTGCATTTTGTTTTAACAAAAATTACTGCAGGTACTTCTGCACAGCTAATGTCGATAATTACGATGTTGAAATGTATGCATAAATATGGCTTTTCCGCAAACTTTAACCATTGTGTCATAACTGGTTCAACTAATCCGTCTAACTTAATAGGGTACAGTTTTAAATTTCATGGTGCTATTTCACAAGAAGCAGCTTATCGAGATCCACATGCCTTATTAATATCAAATAAAACCTTGTACCTATTAAATATATTACAACAATTACCCATTGAAAAAATGAATCAACTTAGCATCCATCAAGAGATTATAAACGAAATGTCTGACTTTATGATTATGTTATATAGAGAATATGCTGGTGTATTTTTTAAAAGTCAAAAATTAATTAATCAACTCAATAGATTAGAACCCAAATAACTATTAAAACCTCCCATAACTGTTGTCCATTTCTAGACAATCTTTTTACGGGAGGTTTTATTTAGCTATTGATAATCTATTGCGCACAGAATTAGCAAGTATTAACCTTTACGTATATCTTAAAATTTAACTTTTTCTGTTAAAAATGCTTCTAATTCAGCAATCGGCATACGTACTTGATCCATAGAATCACGATCACGAACAGTTACTTGATTGTCTTCTAATGAATCAAAGTCAAATGTAATACAATAAGGTGTTCCAATTTCATCTTGTCGACGATATCGCTTACCAATTGATTGGGATTCATCAAAATCAATAGCAAATTTTGAACTTAAATCTTCAAAAATCTTAATCGCTTCTCCTGAAAGCTTTTTACTCAATGGCAACACTGCTGCTTTATACGGCGCTAAAGCAGGGTGGAAATGAAGAACCGTACGAGCGTCTTTACTGCCTTCAACACCTTCTTGATCATAGGCATCACACAAGAACGCTAATGTTACACGGTCAGCACCAAGAGACGGTTCGATACAATAAGGAATATATTTCTCATTTGTTTCAGGATCATGATATTTAAAATCTTCTCCTGAATGCTCACTATGTTGTTTTAAGTCGAAGTCAGTACGGCTTGCAATACCCCATAATTCACCCCAACCAAATGGGAATTTATATTCTATATCAGTCGTAGCGTTAGAATAGTGAGATAACTCATCTTCATCATGGTCTCTTAAACGCATATTTTCTTCACTAATATTTAAGTCTTTTAACCACTGACTAGCAAAAGTTTTCCAATAGTTCTGCCATTCGATTTCTTCGCCAGGCTTACAGAAAAATTCTAATTCCATTTGTTCAAATTCTCTTGTTCTAAAAATAAAGTTACCTGGTGTAATTTCATTGCGGAATGATTTACCTATTTGACCAATACCAAATGGCAACTTTTTACGCATAGAGCGTTGCACATTTTTGTAATTAACAAAAATACCTTGCGCAGTCTCTGGACGTAAGAAAATTTCATTTGTTGAATCTTCTGTTACACCTTGGAAAGTTTTAAACATAAGGTTAAATTGACGAATATCTGTCCAATTTGCAGTACCACTTACAGGACAAACAATGCCTTCTTCATCGATAATGCGCTTCATTTCATCAAAACTCAAGCCATCAGCAATAAAGTTTTCGTCTCCTTTTTGTTGTTGCATATAATCTTCAATTAGTTTGTCTGCACGATAACGAATTTTACTATCTTTATTATCAATCATAGGGTCATTAAAATTACCTAAATGTCCAGAAGCTTCCCAAGTTTTAGGATTCATTAAAATCGCTGCATCAATCCCGACGTTATAAGGTGATTGTGTAATAAATTTTTGCCACCATGCTTTTTTAACGTTATTTTTTAATTCTACACCAAGAGGCCCATAATCCCATGTATTTGAAAGCCCTCCGTATATATCACTTCCAGGGAATACAAACCCTCTGTGCTTTGCTAACGAAACAATCGTATCCATATCTTTTACCATATGCTTATCCTCTCCTTGTACACAAAAACGTCCCAAAGACGTTGATATAATATATCTCCATCTTTGGGACGAGTCATTATTTTTAACCGAATAATAAATATTCGTTTATTAACATATTAACCCGCGGTTCCACCCAAATTAGTGTAGCCACTCTCTTTACTTATCAAATTGTTATGCCAATGTCATCGTTAAGCTTGCACCGTCCTTAACTCGCTTAAGTTCATTCTAATTGAAAGTATTTTTTTAAGCAAGTATTTATATGTATTTGTAGCAACAACCATTTACAGTTATAATATAATAGAAATTAAGAGGGGTGAAGACCTATAGAACTTAGTAAAAGGCAAGAGCAAATAATTGATATTGTTAAGCATGAAGGACCTATCACTGGTGAGCATATTGCTGAACACCTAAATCTTACACGAGCAACTTTAAGACCTGATTTAGCTATTTTAACTATGTCTGGTTTTTTAGAAGCACGACCTCGCGTTGGCTATTTTTATTCTGGTAAATCTAAAAATAAAATATTTAAAGATCAATTGCGCCAATATAATGTCAAAGATTACATGTCACATCCAGTTGTAGTAAAGGGAGATATGACTGTTTACGATGCCATTTGCACGATTTTCTTAGAAGATGCGAGCACATTGTTCATTGTGAATAACAATAATGATTTTATAGGCATTTGTTCTCGCAAAGATTTATTACGCGCTTCTATGATTGGTGAGGATATACATACTATGCCGATTAGTATCAATATGACAAGAATGCCAAACGTCACATATTTAGAGGAATCGGAATTAGTCGTATATGCTGCAAATCAAATGATAGAAAAAGAAATTGATGCTTTACCTGTAGTTAGAAAAAAAGACAATAATAAATACGAAGTTGTGGGTCGTATTTCAAAAACAACAATAACAAAACTTTTTGTATCTTTATTTAAAGAATAGGTGGTATACATTAATGGAAAATATAAAGATTATTATTGCCTCAGATTCAATTGGAGAGACAGCTGAACTCGTGGCACGGGCTTGTGTGTCTCAGTTTAATCCTAAACAATGCAAAAATGAATTTTTAAGATATCCTTATATCGAATCGTTTGAAAATATTGATGAAGTCATTCAAGTTGCGCATGACACAAAAGCTATCATTGTTTATACATTAGTTAAACCTGAAATGCGCAAATATATGGAAGCAGAACTTAAAGATAAACAGATTCAGTCTGTTGATATTATGGGTCCATTGATGAGTATATTATCAGAGTCAGTTGAACAAACACCTTATTATGAGCCTGGAATGGTTCATCGATTGGACGATGCTTATTTTAAAAAAATAGATGCGATTGAATTTGCTGTAAAATATGATGATGGTAAAGATCCAAAAGGTTTGCCAAAAGCAGATATCGTGCTCATAGGTATTTCAAGAACATCGAAAACACCGCTATCTCAATATCTTGCTCATCGTAGTTATAAAGTAATGAATGTGCCAATTGTACCAGAGGTTACACCGCCTGATGCCCTATTTGAAATAGATCCTGCAAAATGTATTGCACTTAAAATTAGTGAAGATAAATTAAATCGTATTCGAAAGCAACGTTTAAAACAACTTGGCTTAGGAGATTCTGCACGTTATGCAACCGACGCTAGAATTAAAGAAGAAATTAAATACTTCGAAGACATTGTTGCACGGGTAGGATGTCCTGTTATCGATGTTTCTGACAAGGCGATTGAGGAAACTGCAAATGATGTTATTGCACTTATAGAACAGCGTCAATCAAAATAATATCTTTTGAAACAAAAAAGCGTTATAATTTGACGACTAACAAGTAATAGGTGATCAAAATTGCGAATAGAACAATCCGTGATTAATGAAATAAAAGAAAAAACTGATATCTTAGATTTGGTAAGTGAATACGTTAAATTAGAAAAAAGAGGGCGCAATTATATAGGTTTGTGTCCTTTTCATGATGAAAAAACACCTTCATTTACAGTTTCTGAAGATAAGCAAATTTGTCATTGTTTTGGTTGTAAAAAGGGTGGAAATGTCTTTCAATTTACACAAGATATAAAAGATATCTCTTTTGTTGAAGCAGTGAAAGAATTAGGTGCACGTGTCAATATAAACGTTGATATTGGTACACCTTCAGAAACACCACAAATCGCATCTGATGACTTAAAAATGATAGAGATGCACGAATTGATGCAAACATATTATCAATATGCTTTATTAAAAACAGTTGAAGGGGAAGAAGCATTAAACTATTTAAAACAACGCGGTTTTACCGACGAGTTAATTCAACAACGCGGCATAGGATATGCCCCAGATAATGCACACTTCTGTTTAGATTTTTTAACAAAGAATGACTATGATATTGAACTTGCATACGAAGCAGGGCTACTGTCCAGAAATGAAGAAAACTTTAGCTACTATGATCGCTTTAGAGACCGCATCATGTTTCCATTAAACAATGCACAAGGGCGTATTGTAGGCTATTCAGGCAGAACCTATCGTAATCAAGAGCCCAAATATTTAAACAGTCCTGAAACACCTATATTCCAAAAGAGAAGGTTATTATATAATCTTGATTATGCTAGAAAACGTATACGTAAAAATGATGAAGTTATTCTCTTAGAAGGATTTATGGATGTCATTAAGTCAGACGCCGCAGGATTAAAACACGTAGTTGCCAGCATGGGAACAGCTCTATCACAAGAACATATAACATTTTTAAAAAAATTAACCAGCAATGTTACCCTTATGTTTGATGGCGACTTTGCTGGTAGAGAAGCTGCACTTAAAACAGGCCAAGTATTATTACAACAAGGACTTAATGTTTATATTATACAGTTACCAAATGATATGGATCCAGATGAATATATAGTGAAATATGGTAAAGAGGAATTTTTAAATTTTGTAGCTACTGAAAAGAAATCTTTTATTGTCTTTAAATACAAGACGAAACAAGACGAAATACAACATAATGATTTAGCCTACGAACGATATTTGAAGGAAGCTATACAAGATGTCGCATTTGTACAATCAAATATTCTAAAAAACAAAATTGTTCAAGATGTAGCTGGTGTGTTTAATATTGAGGCAAATCGTTTAAATAATGAAATAGCTCAACAATCTCATTTAATTACTGAATATGATTACGATAACTATTATTCTGGTGCATATTTTCATGATAATCAGCCTATGCATGCGGCTCAAATAGACAATTTTAATCATTTAAATAAACGTGAAAAAGCAGAACGTGGCTTACTAAAACATTTTATGAATGATAAAGATACATTTTTAAATTATGCAGCAAATATCAATAGTCAACTTTTTTCTAATCCCTCTTTCAAACAAATATTTGAGATATTAAAAGATTTTTATGCTGAAAATGACAATTATCATATCAGCGATTTCATTCAATATACAGATTCTAGTGATTTGAGAGAAATGATGATTTCACTAGATAATTATGATTTAAATTTAGAGCCTTTTGACCATGAAATTGAAGACTATATTGCGACCTTAATGGAAAATAATGATGAAGATTCAATTGAAGTCTTAAATCACAAGTTAAACGAAGCGCAGCGTACAGGCGATATTGATATGGTTAAATACTATTTACAAATGATTGTTCAAAAAAATCAACAACGAATGTGATGATGTAACAGATGATGTAACAAATGATAAGTATTTCAAAACATAATAATATTAGTGCACAGACTGTTTCTATTTTAAGGTTTATATTGTATAATGGTTATTATGCGCTTTTAATGGGTAAATATAGTCTGTGATTGATATTTGTCTATTAATTCAAAATGATTATAACGTAGTAAATAAAAATAACGACAATACTTGTGCGTAATTGTTATGAATTTTTAATTATACTATCGACATTATATAAGTTTGTTATATAATTAAATATCGCTTTTGAAAGCTTATATTATTTTCGGGAGGCCTTTTCATGTCTGATAACAAAGTAAAAATTAAAAAGCAAACAATTGATCCTACTTTAACTTTAGAAGATGTAAAAAAACAATTGCTTGAAAAAGGTAAAAAAGAAGGCCATTTGAGCCATGAAGAAATTGCAGAAAAAATGCAAAACTTCGATATGGACACCGATCAAATGGATGAATTTTTTGATCAATTGAATGATAATGACATTTCACTAGTAAACGAAAAAGATAGTTCAGATACCGATGAAAAACTTAATCCAAATGATTTAAGTGCACCTCCAGGCGTTAAAATAAATGATCCTGTCCGCATGTACTTAAAAGAAATTGGACGTGTTAACCTTCTTAATGCACAAGAAGAAATTGAATTAGCAAAACGTATTGAACAAGGCGATGAAATTGCTAAATCACGTTTAGCTGAAGCAAACTTAAGACTTGTGGTAAGCATAGCTAAAAGATATGTAGGACGAGGCATGTTATTCCTTGACTTAATTCAAGAAGGCAACATGGGACTAATTAAAGCTGTGGAGAAGTTTGACTTCAATAAAGGGTTTAAATTCTCAACTTATGCAACGTGGTGGATTAGACAAGCAATTACTCGTGCAATTGCTGACCAAGCACGTACAATTCGTATCCCAGTGCATATGGTAGAAACGATTAATAAATTAATCCGCGTTCAACGTCAATTACTTCAAGATTTAGGACGAGATCCTGCACCTGAAGAAATTGGTGAAGAAATGGACCTACCTCCTGAAAAAGTTCGAGAAATACTAAAAATTGCTCAAGAACCAGTGTCTTTAGAAACGCCAATCGGTGAAGAAGATGATAGTCATCTTGGTGATTTTATTGAAGACCAAGAAGCTCAAAGTCCTTCTGACCATGCAGCTTATGAATTGCTTAAGGAACAGCTCGAAGATGTGTTGGATACATTAACTGATAGAGAAGAAAATGTACTGCGCTTAAGATTCGGTTTAGACGATGGACGAACACGCACTTTAGAAGAAGTTGGTAAAGTATTTGGTGTAACAAGAGAACGTATTCGTCAAATAGAGGCAAAAGCTTTGAGAAAACTTAGACATCCAAGTCGAAGCAAACGCTTAAAAGACTTTATGGACTAAATCATATCGCTTTATTCGGCTGAGACAATATAAGATGTCTCAGCCTCTTTTACATAAAGGAGAAATCAATGATATCACTAAATAAAAGATTGCAAACTGTTAGCAAATATATTCAACCAGGCGTTTTGGCTGACATTGGTTCAGATCATGCTTATTTACCCATCTATGCAGTTCAACATCATTTATGTAATAACGCAATAGCAGGAGAAGTTATCGAAGGACCGTTTAAGGCAGCTAAACAAAATGTCCATGCACATCACTTAACACAACAAATAGATGTTCGATTAGGCGACGGCTTAGCAGTTATTTATGATAATGACGTAATTGATTCAATATCAATTTGTGGCATGGGTGGACCGCTCATTGCTAAAATATTAACTGAAGGTCAGGCTAAATTATCAAAACAAACACGACTTATCCTACAAAGTAATATTCAAACTGAGACGTTGCGTAAAACGCTAGTAAATTTAAACTTTACTATTATTGCGGAAGAAATTTTGAAAGAAAAAGGTCATATTTACGAAATTGTTGTCGCAAAGTATAGCGAAGAGAAACCACAATATACTAAATACGAACTTAAATTTGGTCCCATCTTATTGCGCAATAAAAATGATATTTTCTTTTCGAAGTGGCATCATGAACTTACTGTACTAAAACATATAAAAAAACAGTTAAATCCAACGACACATCAGGAGAGACTTCAAGAGGTCTCTCTTGAAGTCGAGTTGATTGAAGAGGTGTTAGCCAATGAAAATTGATGAATTAATGCAAATAATTGAAAAACATGTCCCTTTAAAAACTGCCGAATCATGGGATAATGTTGGCTTATTAATTGGTGACAAACATACAAAGATGACTGGAATTTTAACTGCGTTAGATTGCACAAATGAAGTGGTTGAAGAAGCATTAACAAAAGAAATCAACACTATTATATGTCATCATCCTTTAATCTTTAAAGGACTGACATCCATTACAGATGACGGTTATGGACGGTTGATACGTAAAATAATTCAACACGATATCCAAGTTATCGCGTTACACACTAATTTAGATCACTATTACAAAGGTGTCAACGCTATGCTAGCTACCAAATTAAAATTGCAAGATACCGAAATATTAGTGCCTCAAACTACAACATATTACAAAGTTCAAACATTTATTCCCGAAGAACATTTGGAACAATTTAAACGCCAAATTAGTAAAGCTGGATTAGCACAAGAAGGCAACTATGAATATTGTTTTTTTGAAAGTAAAGGTACTGGACAGTTTAAACCAGTAGGTGAAGCTAATCCTTTTATCGGTAAAATAGATCACATTGAATATGTGAATGAAGTTAAGCTTGAATTTATGATTCAATCACAACAACGTAAACTTGCAGAACATTTAATTCAACAGTATCATCCTTATGAAACACCAGTTTATGATTTTATTGAACTATCAAAAGAAGCTGATAGCGGTTTAGGAATGATTGGAAATTTAGCAACACCTCAAAATGTTAAAGATTTTATTCAAGAAACAAAATCCACTCTAGCTATTCCAAGCTTGCGTTATGCTGGAAAACCTGATATAACAATTAGTCGAGTTGCAATCATTGGCGGCTCAGGTATCGGCTTTGAGCACGTAGCATTTCAAAGAGGAGCAGATATTTTTGTAACTGGAGATGTTAAACATCATGATGCGCTCGATGCAAAAACAGAAGGCATGAATATTTTAGATATCAACCATTATAGTGAATACGTCATGAAAGATGGTTTGAAACAGCTATTATCTGATTGGTTAACTGATCATGAAGCTGATATAACAATAGCATCTTCTTCTATCAATACTGATCCATTTCAATACTATTAATTATAGTAAAATAAACATAAATTAGGAGGCATTTTCATGTCCAAGCATCCATTTGAAACATTTAATTTAGAATCAACCATGCTAGATGCGATTAAAGATTTAAATTTTGAAAAGCCTACGGAAATACAAAATCGTATTATTCCTAAAATATTAAAAAGAACAAATTTAATCGGACAATCTCAAACTGGTACAGGTAAATCACACGCTTTTTTATTGCCACTCATGCATTTAATTGACATAGATCTTCAAGAGCCTCAAGTGATAGTGGTTGCACCAACCAGAGAACTAGCTCAACAACTTTATCAGGCTACTCAGCATTTGGCACAATTCAAATCAAACGTTAAGGTTTCATTGTTTATCGGGGGAACTGACATTGAAAAAGACAAACAACGTACGCATATACAACCACAATTCATCATTGGTACACCTACACGGATTAATGATTTAGCAATGAGTGGTCATTTAGCTTCGTACTTAATTATCGATGAAGCAGATTTAATGATTGATTTAGGATTAATAGATCAAGTAGATCAAATTGCAGCGCGTCTAAATGATACGTCAAATATTGCAGTCTTTAGCGCAACTATACCTAAATCACTGCATCCATTTTTAAACAAATATCTAAATCAACCAGAGTTCATAGTTGTCGATAATCAATCTCAAAATAAGAAAAATATCGAATTTTATCTTATTCCAACAAAAGGTACAGCTAAAGTTGAAAAAACATTACAATTAATTGATATTTTAAATCCTTATTTATGTATTATTTTCTGCAATAGTCGTGAAAATGCTAATGAATTAGCAGACTCTCTAAATGCATCTGGCATCAAAGTCGGCATGATACATGGAGGTTTAACACCGCGTGAACGTAAACAGCAAATGAAACGCATTCGCAATTTAGACTTCCAATTTGTTATTGCAAGTGATTTAGCTTCTCGTGGAATCGATATTGAAGGTGTGAGCCATGTTATCAATTTTGATGTACCAAATGATATCGATTTCTTCACACATCGAGTTGGAAGAACAGGACGAGGTAATTATAGAGGCGTAGCTATTACACTATATAGTCCTGATGATGAACATAATATTTCATTAATTGAGGACAAAGGTTATCAATTTGAAACGGTCGATATCAAAAACAATGAATTACAACCAGTGAAATCATTCAATACACGGAAAAAGCGCGAACGTAAAGACGACCACTTAACTAATGAAGTAAAGCAAAAAGTACGTACTAAATCTAAAAATAAAGTGAAGCCTGGCTATAAAAAGAAATTTAAACAACAGGTTGAACAAATGAAGCGTCAAGAAAGAAAACAATATAGCAAACGACAAAATAGACAGAATAGAAAAAACAAAAAAGGTTAGGTGATAGTTATGCTATTAGGATCTCATGTGTCAATGAGTGGTAAAAAAATGTTACAAGGTGCTGCTGAGGATGCGCATAGTTACGGAGAATCAACATTCATGATTTATACCGGTGCGCCACAAAATACACGTAGAAAAAAGATAGAAGATTTAAATATCGCAAAAGGTCATGAAGCAATGAAATCCTATGGCCTATCAAATATTGTAGTACATGCGCCTTACATTATTAATATCGCTAATACTACAAAACCAGAAGTTTTCGAATTAGGCGTCAATTTTTTACAAAATGAAATTGAACGTACTCAAGCGATAGGAGCTAAAGATATCGTCTTACACCCTGGTTCACATGTTGGTGCTGGTGCAGATGCCGGTATTAAACGTATTATTGAAGGTTTGAATGAAGTACTAACGAATGATAATGACGTTCGTATCGCACTTGAAACAATGGCAGGAAAAGGCTCTGAAGTTGGACGCTCTTTTGAAGAGATTGCACGCATTATTGATGGTGTAAACAACAATGAACGTTTATCTATTTGTTTTGATACATGTCATACTCATGATGCTGGATATAATGTTAAAGAAGATTTTGACGGTGTTTTAAATGAATTTGACAAAATAATTGGTGTTGATCGCATCAAGGTTGTTCACGTCAATGATAGTAAAAATGAACGTGGTGCACATAAGGATCGTCATGAAAATATTGGATTTGGATACATTGGCTTTGATGCATTAAATTATATTGTCCATCATGATGCTTTTAAAGATATACCTAAAATTCTTGAAACACCTTTTGTAGGTGAAGATAAGAAAAATAAAAAAGCACCTTACAAGCTTGAAATTGAGATGCTAAAAGCACAACAATTTGATCCACAACTCAAAGATAAATTGCTAACGCAATAACTATTTAAAAACTGAGATTTTGATAAAGTCTCAGTTTTTGCAATTCTATCGTAAAGGTTACTATTTACAAATTTTATAAATATATGTATAGTAAATTGCGGGGTGAAAAGATGTCAACACCAGTATTTGAATTGAGAAATATTAATTATTATTTTGATCATAAGCAAGTTCTTGAAAATATTAATATTAAAATAAATAAAGGTGACTTTTTAGCAATTGTCGGTCCAAATGGTGCCGGGAAGTCAACGTTGTTAAAGATTATCCTCGGATTATTGCCGTTGCAAACTGGCGACATTTATGTAGATGGACAACAATATAAAAAGAAAAAGTCATCATTAAAAATAAGCTATGTATCACAAAAAGCAATTGCTTTTAATGCAGGATTTCCTGCAAGTGTAAGAGAAGTCGTTATGAGTGGCTTAACAAAAACAAAGCGACTTTTTCAACACTTTAATAAAAACGATTATCAACAAGTAGAACATGTCTTAAACAAATTGAATATTAGTCATTTAATGCATAAAAATATTGCCAAACTTTCTGGTGGTCAACAACAACGCGTCCTTATTGCACGTGCACTAATATCTAACCCTAGTGTACTTGTATTGGATGAGCCCACTAATGGCATTGATGCTAAACATGTTAGTGAATTTTATGAAACATTAGAAACATTAAAGAGAGAAGGCATCACTATCATTTTAGTTACACATGATATAGGTGTTGTAGCAGATACTGCAACAACAGTGGCTTGTTTAAATAAACATCTTCATTTTCATGGTACAACAGAAGCGTTTAAATCTTTGGATGAAGTCGAAATTTCTAAAATTTATGGTCACCCAATACAATTTGTTGACCATCAACATAACCGACAATGTTGTCAAAAATCATAATACTAATATCACTAGGAGTCAGATTATGTTATTAAATGTATATCGTTATCACACAAGTTTGATTAGAGGTGTTTACTTTTGATCGATGCATTATTAAACTTTGATTTTATGAGATACTCATTGATTAGCGGACTTTTAATAGGTTTTATTGCCCCATTGATCGGCTCATTTATTGTGGTTCGTAGATTATCCCTTATTGCTGATGCTTTAAGTCATGTCACTTTAGGCGGAATATCTTTTGGCATGTTTATACTAACCGTTTTTCCTGCGCTCATTATCATAAATCCTATGTGGTTTGGCATACTTTTTGCAATCATAGGTGCCTTACTTATTGAAAAATTACGTACTTCTTATACAAATTATCAAGAAATAGCTATCCCAATAATTATGAGTGCAGGTATCGCTTTAAGTGCCATATTTATATCTTTGGCAGATGGTTTTAATCAAGAAATAGTTGGATTACTCTTTGGGTCGATTAGCGCAGTAAGTTTAAGTGATTTAGTGACAATTATTATTATTACTATAATTGTATTAAGCTTTGTCATGCTATTTTACAAAGAAATGTTTATCCTATCATTTGATGAAGAATATGCTACCGTTATCGGCATTCCAAAATGGATACAATTCTTATTTATTATTATTGTGGCTATGGTAATTTCAGCATCCATGCGCGTAGTTGGTATTTTATTAGTAAGTGCATTAATCACTTTGCCTATTGCAATTTCTATGAGAATTACAAATGGCTTTAAACAACTTATCATCAGTAGTATTATACTAGGGGAATTATCAGTTGTATTAGGTTTAGTATTAGCATTTTATATGAACATTTCTCCTGGCGGTGTTATCGTTGCTTTATTAGTGATAATGCTAGGATTAACTATGCTACTACAAAAAGTAAATTTTAAAAAGGGTGTTTAATTATGAATACAAATGATGCTATTAAAATCCTTAAAGATAATGGTTTAAAATATACAGATAAGAGAAAACACATGCTTGATATTTTTGTTGAAAAAGATAAATATATTAACGCAAAGCATATCCAACAACAATTAGATCAACATTATCCTGGAATTTCTTTTGATACTGTCTATAGAAACTTACATTTATTTAAAGATTTAGGAATCATTGAAAGTACAGAACTAGACGGAGAAATGAAATTTAGAATTGCATGTACAAATCACCACCATCACCATTTTATTTGTGAACAATGTGGTGATACTAAAATCATTGAATATTGCCCAATTGATGAAGTTAAACAATTTTTACCAAACGTTGATATCCACATGCATAAACTTGAAATATATGGTACATGTGAGTCTTGTCAACATAAATCACATTAACTTTTCATCAATCATATTTATACCAATAAATGTTTAAATATAGGTCAATAGTCTGAATTTCCTTCCATTTAAGTATTTATATTAGTTTTATGTTTAAAATAATTTCAAATGCGCTATAGTAATATAGTAAGAATAATAATATAGTATATGGATAAGCAAATACTTTGTTGTATCCCAGATTACTTGTTATTATGAGTTAGAACATATTTAGGAGGATGATTAATAATGGCTTTTGAATTACCAAAATTACCATATGAAGCAGATGCATTAGAACCACATATTGATAAAGAAACAATGGAAATCCATCATGATAAACATCATAATACGTATGTGACTAAATTAAATTCTGCAGTTGAAGGTACAGACTTAGAGTCTAAATCTATTGAGGAAATTATTGCCAATTTAGATAGCGTTCCTGAAAACATTCAAACAGCTGTACGTAATAATGGTGGTGGACACTTAAACCATTCACTATTCTGGGAATTTTTAACTCCTAATTCTGAAGAAAAAGGTACTGTAGTTGATAAAATTAAAGAACAATGGGGTTCTTTAGATGAATTCAAGAAAGAATTCGCTGACAAAGCTGCAGGTCGTTTTGGTTCAGGTTGGGCATGGTTAGTTGTAAATAACGGTAAATTAGAAATTGTTACAACGCCTAACCAAGACAACCCATTAACTGAAGGAAAAACACCTATCTTATGTATAGATGTATGGGAACACGCATACTACTTAAAATATCAAAATAAACGTCCTGATTATATTAGTGCATTTTGGAATGTGATAAATTGGGAAAAAGTTGACGAATTATATAATGAAGCTCAAAAATAATTAGTCACATATCACGGTCTCGCTATCGAGACCGTTATTTTTTTAACAAAATAATAGAAATATCTCGCGATTTCATATATCATTTGATAGTAGAGAAGTTGAATAGAGGTAGGTTATTTTGCTTAAAAGGTTAAAGGAAAAATCAAACGATGAAAAAATAAGAAATACAATGAATCACCGCATTAATTTTATATTCGGACTCATTGTCTTTATTTTTGTAATAATTGTACTCAGATTAGGATACTTGCAAATCGCACAAGGCTCACATTACAAACAAGAAATCAAAGATAACGAAAATATCACTGTAAATGAATCTGTACCACGGGGACGTATATTAGATCGAAACGGCAAAGTGCTTGTAGATAATGCTTCAAAAATGGCTATTACATATACGAGATCTAAGAAAACATCCCAACAAGAAATGTTAGACACGGCTAAAAAGTTAGCCAAATTAATTCATATGGATACAGATAAAATAACAACTAGAGACAAACAAGACTTTTGGATACAACTTCATCCGAAACAAGCCCAGCAAATGATGACAAAAGAACAAAACTTAATTGATGATGGTAGTATTACTCAAGATCAATACGATGAAGCACTTCATAATAAAATAAGTAAAAAGCAATTAAATTCATTCTCTAAAGATGATTTGCAAGTACTAGCAATCTATAGAGAAATGTCAGCTGGTTCAACTTTAGACCCACAAATGATTAAAAATAAAGATGTTTCAGAAAAAGAATATGCAGCCGTATCTCAACAGTTAAATAAATTACCTGGCATTAATACTACTATGGATTGGGATCGTAAATATCCTTATGGTGATAGCCTAAGAGGTATTTTTGGTAATGTTTCTACACCTGCTGAAGGTGTACCTAAAGAATTAACGGAACAATATCTTGCTAAAGGCTATTCTAGAAATGATCGTGTGGGCAAGTCATATTTGGAATATCAATATGAAGATGTGTTACGTGGTAAGAAAAAAGAAATGAAATATACGACCGATAAATCAGGACGTGTTATTAATTCTGAAGTAATCAATCCAGGTGCACGTGGTCATGATTTACAACTAACTATAGACATCGATTTACAGAAAAAAGCTGAGGAATTATTAGAAAAGCAAATTAATAAATTAAGAAGTCAGGGTGCAAAAGATATGGATAACGCTATGATTGTTGTTCAAAACCCTAAAAACGGTGATATCTTAGCAATGGCTGGTAAACAAATTGATAAAAATGGTAAGCTAACTGACTATGACATTGGTAACTTCACAGCACAGTTTGCAGTTGGGTCATCAGTGAAGGGTGGCACACTACTTGCTGGATATCAAAATAACGCCATAAAAGTTGGTGAAGAAATGGTAGACGAACCACTACATTTCAGAGGCGGACTCACTAAACGCTCTTATTTTAATAAAAATAATCGTATTACAATCAATGACAAAGAAGCCTTAATGCATTCATCGAACGTATATATGTTTAAAACTGCATTAAAATTAGCTGGAGATCCATATTCATCTGGCATGACATTACCAACCGATATCTCAGCAGCGGGGCAAAAACTTCGTAAAGGCCTTAATCAAGTAGGCTTAGGAGTAAAAACTGGCATTGATTTACCAAACGAAACTGCAGGTCAAACGGCACCATTGACAAATAATCCTGGTAATTATTTAGACTTAGCGATAGGACAATACGATACCTATACGCCAATACAATTGTCGCAATACGTGTCTACAATTGCTAATAACGGATATCGCATACAACCTCATATCGGTCTTGCAATACATGATTCTACAAATACCGATGAGTTAGGACCACTTAAGAAAAAAATTAAGGGTAACGTATTAAATAGAGTCAATAATACACAAGATCAACTTGATGAAGTTAAAGCAGGCTTTAAAATGGCCTTTAATAAACAAGACGGTACTGGATATGCAAGTTTCCATAAAACCACTGTGCCTTCTGCAGGAAAAACAGGTACAGCTGAAGTCTTCCAAAATGGCGAATCACGTGTTAATTCAACATATATTGGATATGCACCGATAGATAATCCACAATTAGCATTTTCTATCGTTTATACAAATCAACCGGTGCCACCACCATGGTTAAACGGTGGCGATTTAGGAAGAGATATTATTAATTACTATTTTAAAGATCATGCCGATAAAAAGGATAACGATGGTAATAATGAAACAGATTAACATCAAAATGTATATAGGTTTAAGCTAACAATAATAGCCGTCTAATACATCAACAATCCACTTAAGACTTAATATTCATTGCAGAAGTATAGGTGTTCATTTAGCAGCTATTAACACAGCTAATTAAAAATAGTACTTTTCAATTAAGTATGATAGTGGTATGATTAATAAGTCGTATTTAGATAAGGTAAGGAGGTATAATCATGCGCGTAAACGTTACATTAGCTTGTACAGAATGTGGTGACAGAAACTACATCTCAACTAAAAACAAAAGAAATAATCCTGAACGTGTTGAAATGAAAAAATATTGTTCACGTGATAATAAACATACTTTACACCGTGAAACTAAATAATTTGGTAATGGTTTGACAAGCTAGGACATTATTCCTAGATAAATTAGCCAGTAAGTGAGTTTTGTAAATTCATTTACTGGCTTTTTTATTGGCTTTGAATAGAAATCATACAGATAAAAAGATTTAGGTGTTACAATTTTAATCCGTTTTATTTATGTTCAAACCGTTTTAATTATTACAAATTATCGTTTTGTATAAATGACAATATATTTTATAAACGTTATAATAAGTGGATAAGAGGGTGATAGATTGACTAAAAAACAAATTCGTCAAAATATGATTTCAAAGATGAAATCTTTTGATGCTTCTTCTAAAAAAACTGCAGACCTATGGCTAAAGGGTCAATTATTCCAGCAAGAAGTATTTCAAAAAGCTCAAAAAATTTCTATCGTACTTTCTATGCCCCATGAAGTGAATACATATGACATTATAGAAACGGCAATTAAAATGGGAAAACAAATATATGTCCCTCACACTGATTATAATGAAAATCATATGACATTTAAGCAATTATTATCATTAAATGATATAAGTAAAGATGCAAAAGGAATTAATTATTCTACTTCAAACACGGCTACAACCAATGAGTTAGATTTAATTATTGTCCCTGGTGTAGCCTTTAATAAAGACGGATATAGAATAGGCTACGGGGGCGGATATTATGACCGCTTTTTAAGTGAACATCCTTCTCATACGATTAGTCTAGTTTATGATTTCCAAATCGTGAACTTTGCAACTGATTATTATGATCAGGCTGTGGATCAATTAATTATTTATACAACATAGCGCTATGGAGGACGCCATGAAATTAGAAAAACTTTATTGGAAATCAAGTTATTACTGGATTAGATATTTAAACTATGACTATATATATCAAAATAGCGAACAGCATGAACTATGGTTATGCAATAGAAAAAAACAGTCTCTCATTATTATTAAAGATACCGTTAACTCATCACAAGAAATTAGATTTGATAAATCAAAGATTAAAGAAAACATCAATGATATTGCGCTAAAATTTAACTTCCAACCAAAAACCTGTGATTTTTACTACTTTTCGGACAAACCTGTCCCCATTGAAGATTTACAAGAATTACAGCCATTAAAAATAAGTGTTAAAATAATAGCGTCTGAAGCTGATGCGCAACAATGTATACCGAATAAATTTTTACGTCGTCTTTTTAATAAAAAAGATAGTAAAACAACAGCTTATTACAAAAAAAGAGTGCTAAATCAAAATCCTCTAGACAAATATATGGCAAAATTTTCTCCTGCTACCTATAGTTTAATTACTATAAATATTGTAATTTGGCTTAGCATGATATTACTATTAAATCGCTTTTCAAATATAAAGCTCTTAGACATGGGTGGTTTAGTCCACTTTAACGTTGTTCATGGAGAATGGTATAGACTTATTACTTCGATGTTCTTACACTTTAATTTTGAACATATATTGATGAATATGCTATCGCTTTTTATATTTGGTAAAATTGTTGAAGCGATTATAGGCCCAATGAAAATGTTGATTTTATATATTATTTCTGGACTTTTCGGAAATTTTTTATCTTTGTCTTTTAATACTGATACTGTTTCAGCTGGTGCTAGTGGGGCAATTTTTGGGCTTATAGGTGCCATAATAGCAATGATGATAATAAGTAAAGTTTATTCTCGTAAGATGATTGGCCAATTATTGATTGCATTAGTTATACTAATTGGGTTTTCGCTGTTATTATCAAACGTTAATATCATGGCACACCTTGGTGGTTTTATATCTGGCTTATTACTAATCTATATAGGCTATTATTATAAAGCGAATCGGAATATTTTTTGGTTGCTCTTAATTGTATTTTTAATACTTTTCATTTTATTGCAGGTTAGAATATTCACGATTAAAGAAGATAATATTTACAATATTCTTATAGAAGATGAAATGAATCATTATAACTATAACGAAGCCGAAAAAATAGTTTCACAGACGTTGGATAATCATTATGATGATGCTAAAACATACTATTTAAAGGGGTTAATTACAGCAGCTACCAAATCTAAAGCTGAGAGCATCGCTGAGTGGGAAAGGGGATTGCGCAATTATCCTAATTCAGGATTATTAAATTATGAATTAGCTATCGCAAATCGATCACTTAGTGACAATAAAAAAGCTGAAAAATATATTAATCATGCTTTAAAGGTAGAACCCAACAATGCGGATTATTTAAATTTAAAAAAAGAGTTGAAAATAGTCAATGAAGACAAAAATTAATAGTTTTTATGATGTTCAACAATTACTTAAAGAATTTGGCTATATTATTTATTTTAAAAATCCAAAAGATACGTGTGAAATGATGGCACAAGAGATTAGAAGCTTATTTGATTATCAGCTTATTTCAAAAGATACTTATTTAAAAAGTTTATTGATTATTAACCAAAGAAGGAATGAACACAAATGAAGAACATAATTTTAGCAGCAGATATTGGTGGCACAACTTGTAAACTAGGCATCTTTGATGAACAATTGAATCAATTAAAAAAATGGTCGATTCATACAGATACTTCTGATCCATCAGGTGTGACATTATTAACACAAATTAAACAATCATTTGAAAAACAACTACCACAACAAAATTACACAATGGACAATGTAATAGGCCTTGGGATAGGAGTTCCTGGTCCTGTTGATTTTGAAAGTGGTGTTGTATATGGTGCTGTTAATCTACATTGGCCAAACCATGTAAATGTAAGAGAAATTTTTTCCAAAATGCTTGATTGTCCAATTTATGTAGATAATGATGCTAATGTTGCAGCACTTGGAGAAAAACATAAAGGTGCCGGCAAAGGTGCCGATGATGTTGTAGCTATTACACTTGGTACTGGACTTGGCGGAGGCGTAATCTCTAACGGAAAATTAGTTCATGGACACAATGGTTCAGGTGCGGAATTAGGACACATTCGAACAGATTTTGATCAAAGATTTGATTGTAATTGTGGACATGCTGGCTGTATTGAAACTGTTGCTTCAGCTACTGGTGTGGTTAATTTAGTTAACTTTTATTATCCAAAATTAACTTTTAAATCATCAATTTTACCTTTAATTAAAGAAAATAAAGTTACTGCAAAAGCAGTTTTTGATGCAGCAAAAGCTGGTGATCAATTCTGTATTTTTATCACTGAAAAGGTTGCTAATCATATTGGCTATTTATGTAGTATCATTAGTGTAACTAGTAACCCTAAATATATTGTGCTAGGTGGTGGTATGTCTACAGCAGGTGCAATATTAATAGAAAACATCAAAACTGATTTTCATCATTATGCGTTCAAACCGGCTCAGCACAATACAGAGATTGTTCAAGCTAAACTAGGTAATGATGCTGGTATTACAGGCGCTGCCGGTTTAATTAAAACTTATATTATTGAAAAGGATGGTGTTAAATAATGGCTATTGTAGATGTAGTTGTTATTCCAGTAGGTACAGAAGGACCAAGTGTAAGTAAATATATTGCAGAAATACAAACAAAATTAAAAGAGTTTAAAGACCAAGGGAAAATTGATTATCAATTAACACCTATGAATACTTTAATAGAAGGCGATTTAAAAGATTTATTTGAAGTAGTACAAGCCATACACGAATTACCATTTGATAAAGGATTAGACCGAGTTTGTACGAATTTACGTATAGATGATCGAAGAGATAAAAAACGTAAAATGAATGATAAACTAAAATCTGTCCAAAAACATTTGGACAACAAAGGTGAATAAATTATGAGAATTTCAAAACTAACGTTAGGTTTAGTTGATACCAATACTTATTTTGTTGAAAATGATCATTCCGTTATTTTATTTGATCCCGCAGGTGAAGTAGATAAAATCTTTAAAAAATTAAATCAAATTAATAAACCATTACAAGCTGTTTTATTAACACATGCGCATTTTGATCATATAGGCGCACTTGATGAAGTATTAGCAAAATATCCAGTTCCCCTATACATGAATGATGAAGAATTCAGTTTTCTAACTACACCAGAAAAGAACGGCTCTGAAAAATTCCAACAATATGGTATGCCAATAGTTGTTAGCACTGCTAAACCTAAGCCGCTTCAAGAAGGCCATGCAAATATTCAAGGCTTTGAATTTGATGTCTTGCATACACCAGGACATTCTCCAGGTAGTTTATCTTATGTCTTTAATGACTTTGCAATAGTTGGTGATACACTATTTAATAATGGCATAGGACGAACAGATTTATATCGTGGTGATTACGAAACATTAGTTGACTCTATCAAAGATAAACTCTTTGAATTAGATGGCGATTTACCTTTGTTCCCTGGACACGGAGATTATACGACAGTTGATGATGAACAATTAAATCCCTATTTAAATGGTTAAAGTAAAAATAACACCTCCTACGTTTATATATGTAGGAGGTGCTTTTATGAAAATATTATTTAAGGAAATTGTTAACAAAGCGATACAACAGAATGCAAGTGATATTCACTTTATTCCAAGTCAAACTACTGTCATCATTAAATTTCGTGTTAATGACCAACTTGTAGATTATGAAGAATTAAATTTAAGCATCTATACTAAACTGTTAACGTTTATGAAATTTCAAGCTGGCTTAGATGTATCAACACATCAAATCGCCCAAAGTGGAAGATATACCTATCAATATAAGCAACAATATTACTTAAGAATCTCAACTTTACCACTATCATTAGGTACAGAAAGTTGCGTCATTCGTATCGTACCACAATACTTTCAACAACATAAAACGTGTTACCAATTTAATGATTTCAAACAGTTTATGAATAAAAAGCAAGGATTGTTATTATTTAGTGGTCCAACTGGATCTGGTAAAAGTACACTGATGTATCAAATGGTTTTATATGCACAACAAGAGCTTAATTTAAATGTTATTACAATTGAAGATCCAGTTGAACAGTTGATATCAGGCATTACACAAGTATCTGTAAATGATAAAGCAGGCATTAATTATGTATCAACATTTAAAGCTATTCTGCGCTGTGATCCTGATGTTATCTTAATTGGCGAAATTAGAGATGCCAGTATCGCAAAATGTGTTATTCAGGCAAGTTTAAGTGGCCATTTAGTATTATCTACAATTCACGCAAACAACTGCAAAGGAACTTTATTAAGATTATTAGAAATGGGAATTTCAGTTCAAGAAATATGTCAATCAATTAATTTAATCTCTAATCAAAGACTCATTACCACCCTAAATCAACAACGAGCATTGGTTTGCGAAATGATGATAAATCATCAAATAGAATACTTTTTTGAACATAATCATACCTTGCCTAAATCATTTCATCATTTATCACAGTTAATTGGTAACATGTCAAAAGAAGGGGTCATTTGTGAAGAAACTGCTAATAAATATACTTAATTATCATCGCAAGCCTTTAACTCACAAACAACAAGCAGAGTTGTTATTAAGCTTGTGTAATCTGTTAGATAATGGTTTTACATTACTTGAAAGCTTTAAATTCCTTAATTTTTATTATCTTTCTAAAAATGTACAGTTAGCATCACAAGTAATAAGCACTATAAAAAGCGGAGGTAATTGCTACGAAGTTTTAAAATTATTAACATTTTCTCCAGGTATTCTTTCACAAATTTATTTTGCAGAACAGTATGGTGAATTTACTAATTCATTAAGACAAACAGCTCAATATATGCAACGACATATCAAAGCAAAAGAACGGTTTATTAAAACCATACAATATCCAATCGTTTTAATTATTGTTTTTCTTGGCATACTGACAACTTTAAAATTAACTGTCTTACCTCAATTTACACAACTTTATGACACTATGAATGTTCCTGTATCACGAGGACAACATCTCCTTACAATACTTATCAGCTACCTACCTAATATTATTTTACTATTCTCAACTTTATTAATGATTTCTGTACTTATAATAAAATACTTTTTAAAACGTATCGATGTATATAAGCAAATACAATTTATAACTCATATACCTATTGCTAACAACTATTATAAATTGCTAATGACATATAAATTAGCTAACGAACTAGCATTGTTTTATAAGAATGGTATATCACTGCAAAAAATAGTATCTATATATACTGAGCAGAACAATGATATGTTTTTAAATTACCTTGGACAGCGATTATTAGAAAAATCTAATCAAGGTCAATCATTATCACAAATTCTCAAAGATGAAGCTTGTTTTCAAAATGATTTAATTAAATTTTTAGAACAAGGAGAAAAGAGTGGCAAATTAGATATGGAATTGCACTTTTATAGTCAAATCCTTATTCAGCAATTTGAAGAAAGAGTCAATAAACATTTAAAATTTATTCAGCCTTTCATCTTTATTATTTTAGGTTGCTTTATCATCACTATTTATCTAGTCATCATGTTACCAATGTTCAATTTGATTCAAACAATTAAATAATAAAGGAGCTAATTATGAAATTTTCTTTTTATAAAAAATGCAAAGCGTTTACACTAATAGAAATGTTATTAGTATTACTAATTATTAGTGTCTTGCTTATCTTAATTATTCCAAACATTGCCAAACAAACAGCACATGTACAATCAACAGGTTGTGAAGCACAAATAAAGATGGTCAATAGCCAAATAGAAGCCTATACTCTAAAGCATAATGGATCTCCAAAAAGCATTGATGATTTAATTTCTGAGGGTTTTATTAAAGATGGTCAAAAGAATTGCAAATCTGGGGAAACCATCAGCATATCAAATGGTGAGGCAGTTGCAAATTAACAAAGCTAAAGCATTCACTTTAATTGAAACAATGCTTGCCTTATTTATCATACAACTTCTTCTTTTCATCTCAATAAGCTATCTTTCAACTTATCATTACATTCAATCTGCTCACAATAATAATGTAACATTACTAATCAATCAATTTGACTTTTATAAATCTAAAGCACTTCGGAATCATCAATCCATTACTTTATTATTTTCAAAAAACAGTAATCAAATAAAAGTGATTGAACAACATGGTCAAAAGTATCATTTTAGTATCTCTAATGGTTATATTTACCGTATATCTAATATTTCACTTCTAACTTTCAATGCCCAAGGAGAAATCAACCAATTTGGTTCTCTTTATATAAAATATCCAACTGCAACTTATAGAATAATTTTTAATATCGATCAAGGGAGAATACGTTATGAAAAAATATAGACTTCAAGGTGTACTACTTATTGATAGTCTATTCGGACTGTTAATCGTTGTTTTAATATATACGACGATAATCAGTTCATTTCAACAATTAAATAATAATTATCAAGAGGAGTTATATCATTTGGATAATTTAAACGTCATGCTAAACGCAGTTAAGCACTACAAATTTCAAGAATTAGCTAAAGGAGTTACTGTTGATGAGTATTATATTCATTTAAACTCATCATCAATTTGTGGTTTAAATGCACAGACACATATTAAAACATGTATTAAAATTTAGGATCGCTTCATTTACGTTAATTGAGATGCTATTAACCCTTTTTATAACCTTCACCCTCTGTATGTTGCTTCCTCTCTTTATTCATAATGCAAATTACTATTTTCATCAAGCAACGAATGCTTTTGATGTTGAATATGAATTATTTGCTATATCATTACACCAAAATAAAGTTTTTCAGCATGCTACTTTTGAAGTCAAAACTCCTCAGAAGATACTGATAAAAAAGAATCATGAATTACTATGGCTCAAATATCAATCTCATAAAATAATTTTAGAATATCCACACAAAGGTAATATTATTTTATTAAACGATGTACAGTCAGCGTCCTTTACTATTATGAACCATCAATTTATTAAAATTCATTTGCAAAGTGGAGGTGTCATGAATACTTATGAAAAAAACTTATACCTATCACAATAAAGCTTTTATAAGTATCGCGCTTCTTGTAATTTTTACAATTTATCTATCACTTTTATTTTTATATACGGTACAATATACAGTAAAGCTTAAGACTTTAAATAATTTAGAAATGTATTACAATAATCAGATTATTGAGACGTTCAAAAAAGGAAGATGACATTGTTTAATTTTACAAAACCAATTATTTTTATTGGATTTATGGGTACTGGAAAATCAACGTTAGCACAATTTATGGCTCAAAAGCTCACTCTATCTTTTGTTGACTTAGATCAATTCATTGAAATAAACGAGCAGCAATCAATACCTGAAATATTTGCAACACGTGGCGAACAACATTTTCGTGAGTTAGAATATCATTACTTAAAAGAAGCGTTACAGCAATTTGATATTATTGCAACAGGTGGGGGAATTATTGAAAATGATGCTTCCTTTCATTATCTAAAAACGCAACAAAATGTGATATGGTTAGATTGCGACATCGATATAATTTATCAAAGAATTGTTAACGATTCACATCGACCTAATGCTAAAAGCAAAACCAAATCCCAATTAAAAAGCTTGTATTTAACAAGGGTTTCAAGATATAATGAAATCGCATTCATAAAAGTGAATAGTAGTTTTTCTATTCAACAACTTTATGAAGAGATTATCAATAGCATAAATCGCGATTGATCAGTATTAGAGAGCATAAAGTAGTTAAACTACTTTGTCGCCGAAGGTGCAAGTTGTATAAACGAAACTCTCAGGCAAAAGGATAATACTGTAACGCATCCTGAATTCGTTTATAAACAGGGTAGCTTTGGCTATCCTGTTTTTTTATAAAATAATAGGGGGTTTTTAAATGACAAGCGAATTAAAAAAAACACCATTGTATCAAAACTATGTAGATAGTGGTGCTAAGATTGTAGAATTCGGTGGATGGGCTATGCCTGTTCAATTTACTAGTATTAAAGATGAACATAAAGCAGTTCGATATGATATTGGGTTGTTCGATGTCAGTCATATGGGAGAAATAGCTATTAAAGGTAATGATGCTAGTAAATTTGTCCAATATTTACTTTCAAATGATACAAACAACTTAACTGATAATAAAGCTCAATACACTGCTTTATGTAATGAAGAAGGCGGTGTCATTGATGATTTAGTAATTTATAAATTAGAAAATAATGATTATTTATTAATCGTCAATGCTGCAAATACTGATAAAGACTTTACTTGGATAGAAAAGCAAAGTTCAAAGTTTGATGTGACAGTATCAAATGTTTCAGACAAATATGGTCAATTAGCTATTCAAGGACCAAAAGCAAGAGATTTAGTCAGTCAATTAGTTGATATAGATGTTAGTGAAATGAAACCTTTTGAATTCAAACAAAATGTAAAATTATTAGGAAAAAATGTAATTCTATCACAATCTGGATATACTGGTGAAGACGGCTTTGAAATCTATTGTGATATTAATGATACTGTTGATATTTGGAACGGCTTGTTAGAACACGATGTTGTACCATGTGGCCTTGGTGCACGTGATACATTACGTTTAGAAGCTGGGTTGCCATTACATGGTCAAGATTTAACAGAGAGTATTACACCATATGAAGGCGGAATTGCCTTTGCAGCTAAACCTTTAATTGAAGAAGACTTTATCGGTAAATCTGTCTTGAAAGATCAAAAAGAAAATGGTTCTAAACGAAGAACTGTAGGCCTAGAATTATTAGAAAAAGGCATTGCTCGTACTGGTTATGAAGTTATGGATTTAGATGGTAACGTGATTGGAGAAGTCACTTCTGGTACTCAATCACCAACATCTGGAAAATCTATTGCTTTAGCAATTATTAACCGTGACGAATTTGAAATGGGACGGGAATTATTAGTTCAAGTTAGAAAAAGACAATTAAAAGCTAAAATTGTTAAAAAGAATCAAATTGAAAAATAATTAAGGGGTGTGTACTTTGAGTCATCGTTATATTCCATTAACTGATAAAGATAAGCAAGAAATGTTAGATACTATTGGTGCGAAATCTATTAATGACCTATTTGGAGATGTACCTAAAGATATTCTTTTAAATAGGAATTTAAATATTGCTAGTGGAGAGTCTGAAACCACTTTATTGAAACGTTTAAACAATATAGCAAATAAAAACATTACGAAAGAGACGCATACTTCATTTTTAGGCGCTGGTGTATATGATCACTACGCACCATCTGTCGTAGATGCAATGATTTCACGATCAGAATTCTATACCGCTTATACACCTTATCAACCCGAGATTTCTCAAGGTGAGCTTCAGGCTATTTTTGAATTTCAAACACTGATTTGTGAATTAACAAATATGGATGTTGCCAATTCTTCAATGTATGATGGCATAACAAGTTTTGCCGAAGCTTGTATCTTAGCTTTTAACCATACTAAGAAAAACAAAATCGTTGTATCTAAAGGTTTACATTATCAAGCATTACAAGTTTTAGACACGTATGTGAAAGTACGCAAAGATTTCGAAGTTGTTGAAGTAGATCTTGACGGTACAGTTACTGATTTAGACAAATTAGAAGCAGCTATCGATGATAATACAGCTGCAGTTGCAGTACAATATCCTAATTTCTATGGATCAATTGAAGACTTGGAAAAAATCCATTCATTTATTGAAAATAAAAAAGCATTATTTATCGTCTATGCAAATCCATTAGCGTTAGGCTTACTGACACCTCCAGGTTCATTTGGTGCAGATATTGTAGTAGGCGATACGCAACCATTCGGTATTCCAGCACAATTTGGTGGGCCACATTGTGGATATTTTGCAACGACCAAAAAGTTAATGCGTAAAGTACCAGGTCGTTTAGTTGGGGAAACACAAGATGACCACGGAAATCGTGGATTTGTTTTAACTTTACAAGCTAGAGAACAACACATTCGTCGTGATAAAGCCACATCTAACATTTGTTCAAACCAAGCACTTAATGCACTAGCTTCATCAATTGCTATGTCTGCGC
This sequence comes from Staphylococcus sp. HMSC059F04, assembly GCF_001812565.1. NCBI lineage: Bacteria > Bacillati > Bacillota > Bacilli > Caryophanales > Staphylococcaceae > Staphylococcus > Staphylococcus sp. HMSC059F04. The sequence continues at coordinate 182,309 of NZ_KV809462.1, forward strand.
TTGGTAAACAAGGGATTTATGATATTGCAGTTCAAAATCTAGAACATGCAAATTATGCAAAAGAACAATTTAAGTCTCATGATTTTAAAGTTTTAGATGGTACATCATTTAATGAATTTGTGGTTCAATTTGATAAACCAATTGCAGATATCAACGCTCAATTAAAAGACGAAGGTATTATTGGCGGATTTGATCTTGGTGCCGTATCAGATGACTTGAACAATCATATGTTGATTGCAGTTACTGAATTAAGAACAAAAGCAGAAATTGATACATTCGTTAAGAAAGCTGGTGAGTTAAATGGTAAGTAAATCTAGCCCATTAATTTTTGAAAGATCTAAAGAAGGAAGATATGCGTATTCATTACCACAATCTGATATCAAAACCGACGCTGTATCATCAATTTTAGATGAGAAATTTATCCGAAAAGTAAAAGCGGAATTACCTGAAGTTGCTGAGTTAGACTTAGTTCGTCACTATACAGAGTTATCAAACAAAAACTTTGGTGTTGATTCTGGGTTTTATCCTTTAGGTTCTTGTACGATGAAGTATAATCCAAAAATTAATGAAAAAGTTGCACGTATTCCAGGATTTGCTGAATCTCATCCGCTCCAAGATGAGGATCAAGTTCAAGGCTCTTTAGAAATTATTTATAGCCTACAAGAAGAACTTAAAGAAATAACTGGCATGGATGAAGTCACACTTCAACCAGCTGCAGGTGCTCACGGTGAATGGACTGCATTAATGATTTTCAAAGCTTATCATCAAAAAAATGGTGAAGGCCATCGAGATGAAGTTATTGTTCCTGATTCTGCTCATGGTACAAATCCTGCTTCTGCATCATTTGCTGGATTTAAATCTGTCACTGTAAAATCAAATGAACGTGGAGAAGTTGATATTGATGACTTGAAACGTGTTGTTAATGAAAATACAGCAGCTATTATGTTAACTAATCCAAATACATTAGGAATTTTCGAAAAAAACATCATGGAAATTCGTGAAATCGTACATGAAGCAGGAGGATTACTTTATTATGATGGTGCGAACTTAAACGCTATCATGGATAAAGTACGCCCAGGAGATATGGGATTTGATGCCGTACACTTAAACCTTCACAAAACATTTACAGGTCCACATGGTGGTGGCGGCCCTGGTTCTGGACCAGTTGGTGTAAAAAAAGAATTAGCTAGCTATTTACCTAAACCTATGGTTATTAAAGAAGGGCAAACATATAAATACGACAATGACATTGAAAATTCTATTGGACGTGTCAAACCATTTTACGGTAACTTTGGTATTTATTTAAGAGCGTATACTTACATCAGAACGATGGGTGCTGAAGGTCTTAAAGAAGTATCTGAAGCTGCAGTATTAAATGCTAACTATATTAAAGCTAGTTTGAAAGACTATTTTGAAATACCTTATGAACAGTATTGTAAACATGAATTTGTGCTTAGCGGTTCTAAACAAAAAGAACATGGCGTGCGTACACTCGATATGGCAAAACGTCTACTAGACTTTGGTGTACATCCACCAACAATCTATTTCCCATTAAATGTTGAAGAGGGAATGATGATTGAACCAACAGAAACTGAGTCTAAAGAAACACTCGACCACTTTATTAATGCAATGATTGAAATTGCAGAAGAAGCAAAAAACGATCCTGATAAAGTATTAGAAGCACCACATACCACTATTATTGATCGTTTGGATGAAACACAAGCAGCACGTAAACCAGTATTAAAATTCGAAAATTTGCACGCTGAAAAAGAATAATCATAAATAATCCCTTATAGACAAGCACGTTTCTCTATAAGGGATTTATTTTTTCTAAAATCCAATATCTTAGTTCCATATATTAAAAACACATGAGCGCACATTGCTAGTGGCGGGGCCCCAGCACAAAGAAATGCGAAGCCATTTTTCAAGCGGGGCGAGTTGAAGTGGCTGAAAGCTGTCCTCTAAGAAAGCCAATCATAGGAAGTGTAGTCAATAAATTAGCCAGTAAATGAATTTACAAGAAACTCACTTACTGGCTAATTTTTCTAATGATGTCCCAAACGCATCTAATTTTTATCGTATTACTTTTTGGACTTGATTTTACCAGTCCATTTTTTATAGCCACCTTTTAACATATAAAGGTTTTTGTAGCCATTTTTCTTTAATATTCTTGCAGCACGATAACTTGCGATACCATTTGCATCACAAAGATAAATAGGTTGATCTTTTCTCAAACCTTGAAATCTTTGTTTAAACATCGTGATAGGAATATTTCGGGCACCATTAATATGTCCGTAATCGTAATCAACTTTCTCTCGCACATCTATCACTTGTGCTTTTCTTAGACCACTATGAAATTCATTTTGATCTAATTCTGTTACGGATCTTTTGTTCAAAATCCAATTATATAGCATGTAAAGAATGATTAAAACAATAATCGCTATAGCAATGATCAAAGAGATATTCATCTTGCATCCTCCCTAAATTACCGATATTATAATTATAAGACTGTTGGCGCAAATTATCAAAATAATTTAATGCTAATTCCGTAAATTATTTTAGTAATTTTACTTTAATGCTAGCATAGAAATATATAGATTAGTGAATGGAGTTTTTTTATGACTGAAACATGGAATTTTATCAATACTGGTAGTCATGATCCTTTTTATAATATGGCTATGGATGAAGCCTTATTAAACTTTGTTGCCAGTGGTGACATTGGGCCAGTTATTCGCTTTTATACGTGGAATCCTGCAACATTATCAGTGGGATACTTTCAGCGATTAACGAAAGAAATTGATATTGATAAAGTAAAAGAAAAAGGTTTCGGACTTGTAAGACGTCAAACCGGAGGACGTGGTGTTCTTCATGATAAAGAACTAACATACAGTGTTATTGTTCCTGAATCTCACCCTAATATGCCTTCTACTGTAACAGAAGCGTATCGCGTTATTTCACAGGGATTATTAGAAGGATATAAAGAACTTGGGTTAGACGCTTACTTTGCTATACCTAAATCAAAAGAAGAAAGAGAAAAGCTTAAACAACCTCGTAGTGCAGTATGCTTTGATGCACCAAGTTGGTATGAATTGGTAGTTGAAGGGAGAAAAATTGCAGGAAGTGCACAAACAAGACAAAAAGGGGTTATCCTTCAGCACGGTTCATTACTTCAAGATGTTGATGTTGATGAATTATTTGATATGTTTATCTTCAAAAACGAGCGTTTAAAAAGTAAAATGAAAGCTGCTTTTGTAGATAAAGCTGTTGCCCTAAATGATATTGCTGATCACTATATTTCTATCACGGATATGGAACAAGCATTTGAAAAAGGTTTCAAACAAGGATTAGGTATAGAATTAAAGCCACTCACTTTAACAGATGAACAATTGCAAGAAGTAAAAAAACTCGAAGATAAATATCGTTCAGATGAATGGAATTATAGAAAATAATCACTTCTTTAATAAAACAGGGTCTGGGACGGTGTAAATCCATAATAAACAGCAGTAAGATAATTTTTAGAAAATATCTTACTGCTGTTCTCTATTTTCACAATACTTCGTATTGAATGGCTTCGCTTTCCTAGGGGACAGCTTCAGCCACCCCAACTTGCTTTGTCCGTTGGTTTTCTTTTCGAAAGCCTATCTTTTGGGGCCCCATCCCAACTTACTTTGTTCGACGAATTACTTTTCGCTTTTCTCTTTGTTGGGCCCCTCAGGAGTCTCACCTTAAATACTACGTATTAACATGTAATTTTACCTTTGAATGCTAAAAATTAGTAACTTTCGTATAATTTATTATCTAATACATAAGGGAAAAGACAATTTCTA